>JAFYBI010000099.1 GCA_017540285.1 Clostridia bacterium
GCGGCCACGCGATGGAGTTCGCTGCTTCGACGTTGTTGACGAAAATGATGTCCGTCAGGGTGTACGGCCACAGCCGATCGCTGAGGTTCCCCTCGAAGGTGCGCGGGTCGACCACCAGGACCGTCCCGTAGTGCTCGCAGAGGAACGGCACGAACGCATTCCCGAACGAATCCTTCAGGACGAGGCAGACCAGGTCCTGCGGGTTGTCGGGCACGGTGATCGTGATGAACGGGTGGTCGCCGTAGAGGAACGCGATGTAGGTGCCCTTCTCGTCGACGATGCAGGTGTCAAAGTCCAACTCCTCGCCCCAACTCGCCTCCACATGCATGTGGACGCTCTTCGTCGGGTGGAAGACCTCGATCTCGTCGCGGAAGCTCTTCACGCGCTCGTCCTTGGTCCACTCGTACAGACTCCCGGCGTAGTTGTCGTTGATGACGGCATAGCCGAAGCTCTCGAGCGGCGTCGGGGTGAAGCCGACGGACTCGGCGAACGCGGTGTAGGCGTAGTACGCGCCCCGCTGGGTCCAGTGGTGGTCCGTGCGGAAGTAGAGATACTCGTTTCGGTGCGCCGCGAGCTTCTCATAGGGGTTCGGGAAGTTGACCGTATCCCCGAAGAGGGGCGCCATCTGCGCGAGGACCTCCTTCTGGGACGGGATGATGGAGGTGATCTTCGGGTTGTCGATCGTCATGGACGAAACCGGCGCGACGACCGCGCTGACGCGGCATCCGAAGGTCTGCTTGTAATACTGCGTCATCTGCGCGTAGATCTTCGCGTATTCCTCGTAGAAATAGGACTGCGTGTAGACCGCGTCGCCGTAGATGAAGAGTCCGTCCGGGTAGAAGTCGGCGTTCACGTCGACCTCGGGACTGTCGTCAACCGGGGTAAGGATCTCGACGCCTTCGGCATCACCGAGAGTATCGCCGATGCCGATGCCGGGCGTGTCGGCTTCCAGGCCGCCGGAGGAGGGGGTGTCAGGGGGCAGCGCGGGATCCTCCGTACGCAGGCAGGAGAGGAGGGAGGAGGCGGCGAAAAGGAGCGCCGCGGCGAGGGAAATGCTTCTACGAATATTCAATGGATGGGGTCCTTTCGGGGGAATGCCGCCGGGAAAACGGTCGGAGAAGGCGCTTTTCCGTCGAATGCTGATAACGATATTATACCCGGCGGGGGAGGATTTGTCAAGGGGAAGGCAGCGGAATTCCTTTGAATTCCGCCGCGGGGTCCGCGGGGACAAGAGACGAACTCGCCTGCGGCAAGCCTGCTGATGCTTCTATCTCTTGCGCGCTAACGCTTGCGGATTGTATATCGGCGAGGCCGATTGCTTTTTTCGCCTGCGCGGCTGGCGGACAATGAGGACTCGGTTTCACGGAGTGAAACCGGGGAGGCACTCTTGGGCACGCCGTGAGGCAATTTTCAATTGGAGAAAGCTCCGCAGAGCTTTCTCTGACCTTTTCCTCTCCTTCACAAAGGAGACAGCCTGTACATTCCCAGAAAGCGCTGTCAAGCAGAAGAATTGACTAATGAGGAGAAAGTGCGGCGAAAGTCATTCTCGGCGATTTTTTCGAATATATGCACTCCGGCCCGCTTCTATGTTCACTTTTTTTGTGAAAGAAAAAAAGGGACTTTCACGGGACGGCAAACGCATTCCGATGTGGTATAATCGATTCGGAGATGAAATCATGCGCGCGCCCGCATGGAACGGCAAAAAAGAAAGAGGGGGGACCCTCTCTCCCCTCAGTTCGCCTTCGTCTCGCAGTAGATACAGCGGTAGATCTCGTGACGCCGGTCCGTCAGCTTGAACACGTGGTCCAGCTCCTGCTCCGTCGAGGTGATGCAGCGCGGATTCTTGCAGCGGATGACGTTGACGAGCGTCTCCGGCATCCCGATCTCGCGCTTGTCGACCAGCTTGCCGTCCCGGATGATGTTGACCGTCGCGGTCGGATCGACGTAGCCGATCACGTCGAAGTTGATCGGGATGTCCGCGTCGATCTTGATGATGTCCTTGCGCCCCATCTTGTGGCTCACCGCGTTTTGGATGATGGCGACGGAGACGCCTTCGAGGGAACCGAGGCCGAGCAGCTCGTAGAGCCGCATGGACCGCCCCGCCGTGATGTGGTCGATGACGATGCCCGTCTGGATCGAATCGATGTTCATGAAGCCGCCTCCTCGAGAAGTTTCAGAATGAGCGCCATGCGCATGTACTTGCCGTTCGAGACCTGCTTGAAGTAGCAGGCGCGCGGATCCCGGTCCACCGCCACGGAGATCTCGTTCACGCGCGGCAGGGGATGCATGACGATGAGGTCGTCCCGACCGAGCGTCATCTTCTGGGGATCGAGGATGTAGCTGTCCTTCAGGCGGAGGTAGTCCTCCTCGTTGAAGAAGCGTTCCTTCTGCACGCGCGTCATGTAGAGCACGTCGAGCTCCGGCATGGCCTCCTCCAGGCTCGCCGTCTGGCGGTAGGGGATGCCCTTGGCTTTGAGCGCCTCCTCTTTCACGTAGCTCGGGAGTTTGAGCTCCGCCGGGGAGATCAGCACGAAGCGCATGTCCTCGTACCGCGAGAGCGCGTTGATGAGGGAGTGCACGGTCCGGCC
>JAFYBI010000100.1 GCA_017540285.1 Clostridia bacterium
AGGCCGCGGAAAGATCCTGCTTTTCAAGAACGCCGCCGCCCTCGGCAAGCGTGAAGAGGCAGACCTGTTCGTCCGCCAAGTGTGTCCCGATGAGGGAGAGCGTCCCGCCGGCGCAGGACTGGATCGGACCCGGCTCCCAGCCTGCCGGGAGGAGGTAGTCCTCGCGCACCCAGCGAGGTTCTTCGGCGGGCTTGTGCCTGCATCCGGCAGAGAGGAGGAGCAAAAGCAGCGCAAGGATCGCCGCGCATCGCATGATTTTCCGTTTTCGCATGGGCTGCCTCCCGTCAAGATTCGATCGTTCACCATTATCATACCAAAAAAGCGTGCGTTTGTCAATCGAAAATAAAAATCGGCGGAGGAAAATTCGATAAATCGCCTCCGCGGGGTTGACAGGCGTGCGGCGGCGTGGTATAATGGCGTTGAGGTTCAAGTGAACCTATGTCGGCAGGTCGGAGAACTTGTTCAAACCGCCCCGGAATCGGAGGAACCCATGAAAAACATCAGATCCGCGCTCTTCGGCGTCCTCGCGGCTTTTGCGGCGCACGCGGCGGCGTCCTTCGTCACCGTTCTCTTCGTCGCCGATCCCGCCACGGCGGACGAAAAGGATCCCGCCTTTGTCGGGTTTCTCGCGCTCGCCGTCTTCCTCGTCTCCTCCGTCCTCGCCTCGGCGGCCGCGCATTTCCTCACCCGGTACCGCATCGCCGACGCCTACCGCAGGAGCGATTCGGCCGAGGAGGACAAACGCCTCCGCCGGACGTCCTTCCTCGCTGCCGCAGGACCCGGCGAGGCCTTCCACGCGCTCGTCTCGTTCTTTCTGCCCGGCGCGGTGTCGCTCTTCTTCAACCCGGGCGGCGGGTATCTCGCGGAGGCGATCCTCACGGAGGGCCGCGTCCTCGCCTGGCGGGCTTCGCCAAGCGCGTGGAATCTCGCCGTTTACGTCACGGCAACCCTCTTCGCCGACGCCCTCGTCCTCGCCCTCCGCGCGCTCTGCTGGCGCATCCGCTGGCATGCCCTCGACGAGCGGGCGAAGGACCGTGACGCCATGCGCGCACGCGACGAAGGCCGCACCGCCGACGCGAACAGGACCCTGCGCGAGCGGTATGACACCGGATCCCCGCTCTTTCATGAGGAGGAAAAAGCCGCCGTCAAGCCGAAGAACGCGGGCATGCGGAGCGGCCGGAGTGCCCGGGAGATCCTCTTCGACAGCTTCCTCGTCTTCGTGCTCATGACCGTCGCCGGGCTCGCGTCGAACGTGTTCCCCGCCCTGATCGGCTTTGCCCTCTCCATGCCCGTCGCCGTCGAAGGCTACACGGACGCGCGGGAATCCCTCCTCTGGCTCCTGCTCGGCGGTTCCGCGATGCTCGCCTGCATGGCGGGAGGATTCTTCTTCGCGCGCTTCCTCGGACACCGGCAGGCGGATTACCGCATCGCAAACGAACAGGACCGCCGCCCGGACATCCTCACCGCCGCGCTTTCGGTCTTCGGGGGAGCCGTCCTCCACGGCGCGGCCTGCCTCCCGTTCGCGCTGAACCAGATGGGCAACCTCTTCTTTGCCGGGCCGGTGCAGTATTTCGCGCGGTTCCTCGGGCACGGGCGTCACGCGCTCTTTCAGGCGGACATGTTCGATTTTCCCGTATCCGTGAAGATCGCCGCGCTCCTCTTCTATCTCCTCTTCTTCGCGGCCGCGATCCTGCCGGGCATCCTCGTCGGGTTCCGGGACCGCATCCGCGCCGTCGAATACGCCGAAGCCGCCGAACGCTATGACCGCCGCATGCGGGAGCGCGAGGCCTCCACGGTCTGGAACGCCGCCGACGCCGATGCCGCGCACGTGGAAGAGTCCGCCGGGCACGGAGAAGAAAAAAAGCCCGCGCGCGAGACGCTGGCGAAGGAGACCGAGGCCTTCTTCCGCGCGCTCGACCGCCGGGAGCGGATCGGGTACGCCGTGAAGATCCTTCTCTGGATCGCGCTGGACATCGGCGTGTGGGTGCTCTATTCCCGGCGCACGGGCCGCCCGATGCTCTCCCCCTACGCCGTCGCCTTCACTGCGCTCCTCGTGCTGCCGTGGCGTCCTTTCCGCTGGATCGATCCGCTCCTCCGGCAGACGTATTACGGCGAGGTCGCCAAAGCGGATGTGAAGACGGAAATCGTCGCGACGGCGGGCTGGGTCTTCCGGGGGAACGGAAAAAGCAATCGCGAGCGGTCCCGCCTCCTGATCCGGGCGAAAACCGGCGGAACGGAGGAGATCTTCTACCGCGGCGGCACACACCTTCCCTACGCTGCGGGCGACCGTGTCTTCCGGCTCGGGGCCTTGAAATTCCCGGTCCCGTGCTCGTTCGACGAGGACGAGCGGATCTTCTGTCCGCGGTGCGGGTATTACAACCTCCCCGAGGGCACGCCGGACGCCCGATGCCGCGGATGCCGGGCAAAGCTGGGGAGGAAGCGGTAGTTGACAGGCGGCCCTTTGCGTGATACAATAAAAACAGATCCGTCACAAGGGAGGGACATCATGAAAAACCGCGCGCTTATGCTTTTGGCGCTCCTGCTCGCGCTGCTGACGCTGCTTTCCGCCTGCGCCGCGAAGACAAGTCCGGAAGCGGGAAGCCGTGAAGAGGATGCGGACCCGGCCGGGCTGGCGATCGAAATCGATCCGGACAGCGTCACGCCCACCGGATTGACCCTCACCGTGCGCCGGACGGCGATCCTCGGGGAATGGATATACGGTTCGGACTATACCGTCGAGCGAAAAGCGGACGCCGGATGGGAGCCTGTCCCGGTCCTCGATCCCGACACGAACTACGCCTTCACCGCGGAAGGACACACCCTCCTTCCCGGCGGAACAGAGGTCATGACCGCCGACTGGTCCATGCTCTATGGGGAACTGCCGCCCGGACAATACCGGATCGGGAAAAGAACGATGCGCTCCCCCGGAACGTCGGCCGTCACGGTCTGGGCGGCATTTGAGATCAAAGAATAAACGAAAAAACCGCCGTTCGGTCAGCCGGTCAAGCCGGGGAGGAAACGCTCCCCGACCGGCGGCACGGGCTGACAAAACGGAGCTTCAGCGGAGGTGATTCCATGCCCAGGATCCTCGCCATCATCATCGAATCGGCCATCCTCGTCTGCGCCTTGTGGGTGCTGTCCTTCCTCTCCGTTCTGCTGCACGAAGCCGGACACGCCCTCGGCTATCGGATCGCGACCGGGGACGGGCATTGGCACATCCGCGTCGGATGGGGGAAGACCCTTCTGAATACCCGGAGGCTGACGGTGAAGCTGCTCCCGTTCGACGGCTATTTTTCCCCGTCGGAGCCGGATCGGATCGATACCGCGGCGAAGTGGATCGGGATCCTTGCGGGAGGACCGGCCGTATCCCTTCTGGCCGTGATCGGACTGTCGATATTAAAATTCGGAGGGATCTCCTTCCAATCGGAGGTGCTCGCTCCCGGTGCGCTCGAATTCCTGATGAACGGCGCGCTCTCCATCCATCTCTTTCTGTTGATCCTGTCCGTGATCCCCGCTCATTATTTCTGGGGGGAAACCAAAGGGGTCCCGACGGACGGCATGCAGATCATCCGTGTCATCAGGAGCCATCGAAGAAAGCCGTAGGAGGCAACCTGTCAGGGAGTTCCATGGAGAATGGAACAACTATCGGGGTACGAAAAAACCGCCGTTCGGTCAAGCCGGGCAAAGCCGGGGAGGAACGGCAAATGACAGGACAACAGATTAAAACGGGATTGTCGCATTAAGCCCCGGAAAGAACTGAAAAAACGAAGGGGTTGTCGCAAAAGCATGGGGGCGTGAAGCTTCACTTGATGGTGTCATTGCGAGGAAGGGCCGCAAGGTCCTGACGTGGCAATCCGTACTCTTTCATGAAACGAACAGCCGGATTCCGGTGCTTCGACCCACGTGTCAGGGATGCGGATTGCCACGGCACAAGAGTTTCCGCACCGCGGAAATTCAGTCCTCGCAATGACACATGATATACGGTGCGAAGCCATGATCCTCAACGCCAACGCGTGCCTATATACAAAACAACGAAGGGACTGCCGTACTCCTCCATTTCAGGAGGTAATGCGACAGCCCCGTGCATATCGAAGACCGAATTCAATTCTGATAAGATTGACTGCTCCCTCCGCGGCGGAGACGGTTTTTATCCCAGTTCTTGCTCGCAACGACCAAGCACAGCGCATATTCCGCGGCAAAGCATAAAACGGCGAGAATGCATCCCAGAATCTCGGGAATGGGCAGCACGTAAAAACCGCTCTCCTGAATCATGAAGAACCCAAACACCGGGATCCTCACGAATCTCCCGATCAGAACGAGCACGGACATGGCGGCATAGATCACGTGGTCAAGAATGCCGATCTTGCGGTAGACCGCGCGGAATACCGTTTTCAAATCGAACCCGTCTTCCGTAACACGAAGAACTTCCGTTTTCAGGCCGATGTCTTTTTTGAACAGGAGAAGGTAAAGCGGAATGATGTAAATGAATGCGAAAGCGATATAGACAGCAGCATACCGGAACGATCTCGCTTCGCTGTCCGTGGGATCGATTTTGGCGGCGAGCATCGGAGCAAGCGGAGCCATCACGGCAAGGTAGATGGCAAGGATCGCAAAACCGCTGATGACGAACCATCCGATGCGGGAGAAGACAAGACGCGCTGTGATTTTTTCTTTGGCTTCGTTTTCCATGGCGTTCCCATCCGGTTTCTATTTTTTTCTATTATACACAACCCTGAGTGAATTGTCAAGAGGACCAACAAAAAACTGCTGTCGTTTTGTGCAGCAGTTTTTCCTATTCGTTCGGTACAGGCTCACAGGCCCCCCGCGATCACCCCGAGGATCTCGGCGACCCCTTCGGTGAGGGCTCTCTGCGCGAGGGTCGGGACGCGGCCCGTTTTTCCTTCGGCTTCCGCGATCTCCGCCGAGAGCGGCAGATGCACGAACCCCGCGGGAACACCGTGCACCTCCCCCCACGCGAGCGCGGCATAGAGGATCGCATTGCAGGCATACGTCCCCGCCGAGAAGGACGGCGACGCCGGGATCCCGCATTCCGTGAGACGGTTCACCAGCCGCTCGACCGGAAGGGTGACAAACCGCGCGGCGGGACCGTCTTCGTCGATTTTTTCGTACCGGCACAGGCAGCCCGCGTTGTCCGGGATCGAGGCGTGCCGCACGTTCACGGCGAGGTATTCCACCGTGATCGCGGCCCTGCCCTCCGCCAGTCCGAGACAGAGGATCGCCGCGAGGTCTTCGATCTCCTCCGCGGCCCGGACGAGGGCTTCGCCGCATCGGACGTATTCCACGGGCATTTCCCGCTTCGCCAGCCGCACGCCGCCGATTTCATCCGGCAGGAGGCGGAGCGTATCCAGCGAGGAATTGCGCGCGCTGCCCCCGAAAGGCTCGAAGGCGGTGACAAGAACGGTTTTCATGATGTCCTCCCGTCAGATCAGTCCGAAGTGCTTCGCGAGCGCCGCGCAGACCTCTTCGCGGGTGTCAGTGTCGGCGTCCTCCCGCACGAGGGTGAAGAAGCCGCTCGACACGAATTCGTCGTAGTGCTCCCGGCTGTTGATGCGGGCCAGTCCGGCGCGGTAGTTCTCCATGACGGCGTCCCGGTCCGCGCAGCTCTCGATGACGTCCAGAAGGAACCGCTTCTCCGGGTCGCTCCGGTCGAAGAACCGATCGACGCTCATGCTCTGCGGGGAGAGCATCACGGCGACATGGCCGTAGTCCGAGATCTCGCGCAAGAGGTCCGTGGGGATGTTGGTGTCGACGATGATCTTTCTGCCCTCCCTCGAGAGCGAGATGAGCTCGGGGACTTCGATCTGGGCCGCTTCCCGTCCGCTGTCCCAGATCCAGCGCTCGTATTCCTCGGGGCTGCGGCGGACGAACTCCTCCCAGCTCTTCATCCGCCGGAAATAACAGAGGTTCGGCTGGAGGTCCGGATCCGCGCACGCCTCGGCGATGTCCATGTGGTAGTTCTCGCCGCACGCGATCATATCGTACCGCTCGGCGAGCATCTTCACCATGGTGGACTTTCCGGCATACGCGGTCCCGGTGATGAAATAGGCGTTTTGAAGATAATGACGCAGGATGTTGTTTCCGATGTTCATGGTCCGGTCTCCTTCATTCCGTCGCTTCCCTGCCGCTCAGCACCTTGAACGCCGCCTCCGTCGCCTCGGCTTCATACTGCCTGGTCCAGAGACCGTGGTAGCAGCCGCGTTTCGCGAGGAGTTCCCGGTGCGTGCCGCTCTCGATGATCCGGCCGCCCTTGACGACGAGGATCACGTCGGCGCCCCGCACGGTCGAAAGCCGGTGGGCGATCATGAACGTCGTGCGGCCTTCGATGACCTTCCCGATCGCGTTCTGGATCACCTGCTCGGTGAACGTGTCAATGGACGAGGTCGCCTCGTCGAGGACTAAAATCTTCGGATCGCACAGGATCGCGCGGGCGAAGGAGAGAAGCTGCTTCTCCCCCGTCGAGAGCAGGTCGCCGCCCTCTCCGACCTCGGTGTCGAGGCCCTTTTCGCTGCGCGCGACGATGCCGTCCGCCGAGACGGTCTTAAGCGCCTCCATGATCTCCTCGTCCGTCGCGTCGGGAGCGCCGTAGCGGAGGTTGTCCCGGATCGTGCCGGAGAAGAGGTGGGGCGTCTGGAGGACGTACCCGATGTTCGAGTGCAGCCAGAGCTGGGAGCGCTCGCGGGCGTCTCTGCCGTCGATGAGGATGCGGCCCTCCGTCGGCTCGAAGAAGCGGCAGACAAGGTTCACGAGCGTCGATTTGCCCGCGCCGGTCTCGCCGACGATGGCGACGTTCGTGCCGCGCGGGACCTTGAGATTGAAGTGTTCGAGGATCGTCTCGTCCCCGTCGGGATAGCGGAAGGTCACGTCGTCGAATTCGATGTCGCCTTCGAGCGCTTCCCAGTTCTCCCGCTTCGGATGGAACATGTCGCCGTATTTCTCGACGACCTCCGGCTGTCGGAGACGTCGGATTCGGTTTCGAGCAGGCCCGTCAGCCGCTCGATGTTCACCTGCACCACGATGAGCTGGGAGATCGAGTTGACGATCCAGCGGATCGGGTGCATGATGCCCATCGAATAGGACATGAAGAGCGAGAGCGTGCCGACCGTCATCACCTGTTCGCGCGTCAGGTCGCCGCCGAGCTTCAGAACCAGCGCGAGCGCGACGTACGACGCGACGGTCAGGGAGGTCCAGAGCGTGCCGCGGAACCGCGATTCCATGACGGACACGCGCTTCATCTCGCCCGTCTCCCCGCGGAATTCCTTTTCCATGAGTCCCTCGGCGACGAGCGTCTTGACGGTCCGCGCCCCGGTGATGCCCTCGTTGAAGGATCCGGTGATCCGGGAGTTGAGCTCGCGGATGCGGCGGTTCGCGTCGGTCAGCTTCTTCTGCATGACGCCGACGATCGCGGTGACGATCGGAACGACGGCCAGCACCAGAAGCGTCAGCTTCCAGTTGGTGCGGAACATGACGAAGAGCGCGCCGATCATGTACGCTCCGTTCCAGATGCAGTCGAGCAGGTACCACGAGATCAGGGTCCCGATGCGGCCCGTGTCGCTCATGACCCGCGCGTGGACGTACCCGACGGAGTTGCGGTTGAAATACGAGAAGGACAGAGTCTGCAGATGGTCGAACGCCTTCTTTTTGAGGTCGCGCCCGACGATCATCTCCATGCGGATGCCGAGATAGGACGCCGTGAAATTCATGGCGACCTGCGCGACAAGGAGCCCGACGTAGAGGATCACGAAGGGCACGATCGTGTCGAGAGTTTCCTCGGCGATGTAGTGGTTGATGGCGTATTCCTGGAATTTCGGGAATACAATATCGATGAGGGAGCCGCCGAACGCGAAGATCATCATGAAGAGCATCGCGCCGACATAGGGCTTCAGGTGGGGCAGGATCTTCGGGATCCCGAAGAAGCGCAGATGATGGATCCGGACGTTTTCTTCTTCCATCACGCCTCGCCTCCTTCCTCGCCGGCACCCGTCTGGATGTCGTAGATCTTCTTGTAGATGCCGTTCGCCGCGAGCAGCTGCGCGTGGTTCCCCTCCTCGACGATCTCGCCGTCGGCCAGCACGAGGATGTGGTCGGCCGCCATGAGCGTCTGGATGCGGTGGGAAATGAGGATCACCGTGGCGTCCGCGGTCACCTCGCGCAGGGCGTGCCGGATCTTCGCGTCGGTCTCGCTGTCCACGGCGGAGAGCGAGTCGTCGAAGATCATCACGGCGGGGTGCGCGGTCAGCAGTCTTGCGATGGCGACGCGCTGCTTCTGCCCGCCGGACAGGGTCACGCCGCGCTCGCCGACCATGGTCTCCCATCCGTCGGAAAAGCCCGCGATGGTCTCGTCGAGGCTGGCGGCGCGGGCGGCCTCCATGATCTCGGGCTCATGCGCCGCGGGACGCTCGAAGCCGATGCCGATGTTGCCCCGCAGATCGCGGCTGAACAAAAACGGCTCCTGGAGGACGATGCCGATATGGTGACGCAGAGAAGCGACGCGGATTTTGCGGATATCGACGCCGCCGACCGTGATGCTGCCGCAGTCCTCGGGAAGCTCCCAGAGCCGGCAGAGCAGCTGGGCGATGGTGGACTTCCCGCTGCCGGTCATCCCGATGATGCCGAGGGTCTCGCCGCTCTTCACCCGGAAGCTGACGTTCTTGAGGATCTGCGCCGAGCCGTCGTAGGAGAAGGTGACGTTTTGGAATTCGATATCCCCCGCGGGATCGCAGTCGACCGCATCCGGGGCGTCCTTTTCCTCTTCGGCCTGCATGATCTCCCCGATACGCCCGACGGAGATGCCCGCCTTCGACATTTCGGAGACGGTCCGTCCGAGCTCGCGCACCGGCCAGATCAGCATGGCGTTGTAGGAGACCGCCGCGATGAGGTCGCCGACGGACAGGGTGCCGCGCACCGCGAGGACCGCGCCGAAGACCATGACGATCATCTGCTGCAGGCCGGAGATGAGGTCTCCCATGCACCAGAACATCGACATGAGCCGCCCGAGCTTGATCCACGCGTCGGCGAAGAGGTTGTTCTGCTTTGTGAATTTGTCCACCTCATAGACTTCGCGGCCGAACGCGCGGACGACCCGCACGCCGGTCAGGTTTTCCTGCGCGACGGCGGAGAGCTTGCCCTCCGTCTGGTCGCAGTACTCGAAGCCCTCGCCGATCTTGGCGCCGAAGATCGCCGAATAGAGGATGATCACGGGGATGGAGACGAGCGCGATCAGGGCGAGCGGCACGCTGATCGTGAACAGGAACGCGATGGACAAGACGATCAGCAAAACGGTCGAGAGGATCGAGGTGAGCTGCTCGGAGAGGAAGGACTTGACGGTCTCCACGTCCGAGGTGCAGCGCTGGATGATGTCGCCGGTCTGGTGCCCCGTATACCACGAGGCCGGGAGGCGTTCGAGGTGCGAGAAGAGGCGGTTCCGCATCGTCTCGACGAGGGTTTCGGAGCCCCTGCGGTTGAAGACGGATTCGCCGTACTTGAAGACGCCCATAAAAAGGGCGAGCACGAGAACCGCCGCGGCGACGATCCAGAGGTGTGCCCGAAGGTAAGTGGGCCCGCCGACGGCCGACACGACCTTCTCCGCGAGAGGAGGGAGGTCCGCTTCGATGCCGCCGAGCACGGAGTCCACGGTAAAGCTGATGATCTTCGGGCACACAAGCTCGCAGAGGTTTGCGAGGAGGGACGAGAGGATGCAGAGCACGAAGAAATGCCCCGCCCCGTCGAGGAAGGAGAACATCAGCTTATAATTCGTTCTGGTTTTTGCTTTCTTTTGTTCCATGGCTCAGGGAAATACAATGTCGGGATGTCGGGCCGGGGGGAGAGTGGGTCCCCGCCGGAGAGCATACGGATGCGGCCACAGGCACCGCAATCGAAGGCATTATACCATGGTATGGGAATTTCTTCAAGGGGAGGGGAGAGGATGTAATATAACTGTAATAATTCGCTGCGCCGCGCCGCGGGGTCCGCGGGGACAAATGGCGGGCTCACTGCGCAAGCCCGCGGAGAACGGACGCACGTTCAGTCTGCGCGCCGGGCGGTGCCCGGAGACAAAAGGCGGGCTCACTGCGCAAGGCGGGGAGCCCCCGCGGGCAAAAGGAGTTTATGCAGCTTGCGCGCTAACGCTTGCGGGGATG
>JAFYBI010000101.1 GCA_017540285.1 Clostridia bacterium
GCTTGTCCTCTACGCCCCGGACGCCGCGGCTGTCACGGACGCCTATCGGGTCTACGCCATGGACGCCGCCGACAGGGAGATCCCGGTGATCTCGCTCAAGGACTACCTGATCGGCGACTTCATCGCGTTCACCTCCGGGTGGGACAGGCTCCGCGCCGCGTTCCTCTCCCTCGAGGATTTCCCGTACCGCTCCGATCATGAATTCTACGACCTCTTCAAGCGTTCCGCGGGGACGGGCGGCTCCGTGTGGGACAGCAAGGCCGAACGCCGGGATCCCCCCGCTGGCGCGGCGCATGTGCTCTGGGACTTCTCTTCCAGCCACTACGCTCTCGACTGGCTGCCGGGCGGCGGATCGCTCTCGTGCGTGACCGCTTACAGCGCGCTCTTCTCCGAGGCGGGGGGGCGCTATTCCCGCGCGCTCTCGGCGACCCTCGAAGGGTCCGAATCGGGAGACGCGGGCATCGCGCTCTGCAATCTCGAGGTCCCCGTCGACTTCTCCCAGGTCGACGCGCTCTGCTTCGAATACGCCGTGACCAGCCCGACCGGCACGTCCCCTGACGTCTCCCTCGTCTTCATCGCGGGCACGGATGAACGCCGCGCGGAGTTTTACGAGGACCGCGTCGCCTGCGGAGAGATCCGGCAGATCGTCTGCGACCTCGCCGGCTGGGAGGACCGCGAACGCGCGGATTTCATCGGCGTCGCGATCTACGCGGACAGCCCGGTCACGCTGGAGCTCGAACGGGTCACCGCCGTGAGCGCGTCCCTCACCGACGAAGCGCTCGCCGGCCTGTTCACGCCTTCCGACGACGCCGGCAAGCCGTCCCTCTCGCCCGAAGACGCCCTCACCGTCCTGCTCACGGCACTCTTCCTCACCGCCGCGTCGGTGGTGGTCTTCATTCTGCTCTCCCGCCATGACCGGGAACACGAAAGCGAGCCGGATCCCGTCCGCACCTCCGCGGGGAAAGGAAACCGATGAAACCGAACCATGAAAAAAACGGGGACGGGATCCCGAACGTCGTCCCCGGCGCAAAACCCTTCACGAAATACAAGATCGCCGAGCTCTCCCTCTGCGCCGCGGCGGTGATCCTCGGGCTGATCTATCTGTATCTGAAATGGATCCCGCTCGGCGTGCTTCTCCCGATCTACGCCGTCCTGTTCTGCGCGATCGTCCCGCTCCGCTGGAAGGACGCGAAGGCAACGGGCGCGGCGGGCGGCTTCGCGCTGCTCTCGACGGTCCTCTGGGGCGTGATGGCCCTGCTGGTCGTCGCCGCGACGGCGGTGTACTTTATCTGGTATTGAGGGGATCCGAAGCAAAAAGGGATAACAAAAAGACCGTGCGGCTGCATGCGAAACGCAGCTGCACGGTTTTTCAGCGGATCCCCGCTTTCTTTTTTCTCACCTCATACCGCTCTCCGCCAGGCATTCCTCTCCGAACACGCTCTCGACGACCTTGCGGCAGCCGTCGGGGGAGTATCGCCAGCGGGTGAGGCGCGTGACCTCGTCGGGGTCGATGAAATAGCGGAACGGTGCGGCGCCGGCTTCCTCCCCGACGTCGATGAGCACGAGCTTCACCTTCATCCGCTCGGGCAGGATGCTTTTGATGTACACCGAGCAGGCATGCCCCGGGATCGCGCCGTCCGTGGATTCCGCCAGTCCCGCGAGGTTCGGCGCGAGCTCCACGAACACGCCGTAGGTCTCGACCGACCGGATGATCCCCGAGACCGTCTGCCCCGCCGAAAACATGGCGGCGTTCTCCTCCCACGTGCCGAGCAGTTCCCGGTGGGAGAGATAGATCCGCCCGTTTTCGAGGACCGACGAGACCACCGCCCAGATGCGCTCTCCCTGCCGGAGGCGGTCCGCGGGATGCGAAATGCGCGAGACGGAGATGCGGTCCACCGTGAGCAGCGACACGAGCCCGCATCCGATGTCGCAGAACGCCCCGAACGGTTCGAGGTGCGTGATCCGCGCGGGGATGATGTCCCCCGGCACGAGGCGGGACACGGCGTTCTGCCAGCACTCCTCCTGCGCGGCTCTGCGGGAACAGACGGCGATCCGCTCCCCGCGTCCGTCCTCCCGGATCGAGAGGATCTTATACTGAACGGGCTTGCCGACGCGGGTGATGACGGCGATATCCTTCACCTCCCCGCCCGCTCCGAGCCCCGGCGGAACAAATCCGGCCTCCGCGCGGGGAATGATCCCCCGCATCCCGTCCGGCATCTCGACGGTGAGCTGCATCGTCGCGCAGTCGCAGAGGAGACAAGTCGATTCGAGGATGTTCCCGCGGCGCGCCGCCTCCTCGATGCTCTCCGGCGAGCGAAAGGCGGCGCGGTTTTCTGCGCTCAGGCGGATTTCCCCCTCGGGGAGATAGCGAATTCTTCGGATTCCCTGCATTTTCACGGCGCTCTTTCGTTGTTCTGGCTTCATTCCGAGGTCAGTGTATGTAGGATGCGCCGCCGGTATGCGGGAAAATCAGTACCCCCGGATGACGAGGCCGCTCTCCCGGGCTTCCACGGCGAGGCGGGTGCGGGAATCGAAGCCCGTCTTCTCGAGCAGATGGCGGATGTGCGTGCGGACCGTCCAGACGGACATGTTCAGGCGCGCCGCGATCTCCGTGTCGGGATCCCCGCTCGTCAGCTCCCGGAGGACCTCGAGCTCGCGGTCCGTGAATTCGCGCGAGGAGGCCGCCCCGATCTTCACCTCGGGCAGGGCGTCCGGGTAGACCGATTCCCCGGCCATCGTGCGGTCCATGAGCTCCAGAATCGGCTCACGGCTGATTTCCTTGTACCAGAAGCTCTCGACGCCCGCCGCGCGCGCCCGGTCCATGTACGAGCACTCCGGCATGGAGGTGACGACGATGATCTTGATCTGAGGGTATTTCTTCTTGATCCGCTCCGCCGCCTCGAGACCGCTCTCTCCCATCGCCGTGCAGACGTCCATCAGGATGAGATCCGGCGGGCGGCGCATGCAGTACACCTCCGCGAGCCCCGCGGATTCGATGGAATAGAGCAGTTCGTAGTTCTCGCTCTGCCGGATGAACAGCTCGAAAAGCTGCCGGGGCATCGCCTGATCCTCGACGATCATCACGTTCGTCATCGTGTCACTTCCTTTCGTCGCTGCCTGTGTTTTCTTCGGTTTTGCCGGTCCGCTTCGGGGCGGTGACGGTCAGGGCGAACGCCGGATCGGCACGGGTCGTCATGGTCCCGCCCGCGTCCTCGACCCGCTTTCTCAGGCCCGAGAGACCGCCGCCCTCGACGATCGCGCCCCGGGGCACCTCGCCGTCGTTCGTGAAGACCGCCCGCCAGAAGCCCGGCGTCTCCGTGATCTCGACGTCCAATTCCCCCGCTCCCGCATGACGCACCGCGTTGGTCAGGGCCTCCCGCGTCGCCGTGAAGAGCAGCCGCGTCGCCGCCCGGTCCTCGCGGGGGAAGCGTCCGCGGAACACGACCTTCATGCCCGCCGCCTCCGCCGCCTCTTCGATCTGCCGCACGGGATCCGCGCTGTCCGCCGCCTCCGGGACCGCTTCGTGCCGGAGAAGGGCGACGCTCTGCTTCCATTTGCCGAAGAGCTCGCGGATCACGGCGGGATCCCGTTCCTCCGACGCCAGCGCGACCCGCGACGCCATGAGGATCTGGCCGAGGTTGTCGTGGATCTGCATCTTCGTGTCGAGGATCTCCTCGTCCCGCGTCAGCTCCGTGACGTTTTCGCCGTACTGCGACAGGCGGCGGTTCATGTCGGCGAGCGCGCGGTTGTCCTCCTCGAGGCGCTTGCCGAGGGCGTAGAGGTCCGTGGCGTCGGTCGCCATGAACTGCACGACCGGCTCGCCGTCTACCGCGATGTTCCTGCGCGAGAAGACCCATGTCCGCCCGTCGTTCATCCGCAGGGCGACGGCGTCGCTTCCCGCGATCTCCGGCACGTCCGACGAGGCCTTCCGGCTGCCCCGCAGGGTCTCCCAGAAGCGGTTGGCGTTGAGCAGACCGTCGCCCGTGATGCTCCGGCAGAGGTTCTCCATCGTGCGGTTGACCATCAGGGGCAGCCCCCCTTCGAGCGCGAAGCAGAGCCCCGCCGGGAGGTTGTCGACGCTCTCCCGCACGGATGCCCGGGTGATCGATTCCCGCCGGTGACGCCGCAGCAGCGCCTCGGACAGACACGCCCCGGCCGCGGCAAGCAGATCGATCAGTACGCCGACCCACACGGGCAGGGAGAGGATCCGGGAAAAGGCCTCGGGCACCTGATCCCAGGAAACGAACTGCGGGGAAAACGGGAGGTCCCACGCGATCATGAGGACCGCCGAGACGATCGACGCCGCGAACGGCCCCGCGATGTACCGGATCCGGCGCGTCCTCTGCGGGGCGGCGAGGAACAGCGCGAAAACGAGGAAAAAGACCGCGACGCCCCAGGCCGCGAGCATGCGCTGCGCATCCGCCGGGAGCCATTCCGCCGATTGATTCATCCTGCCGCCTCCTCCCGTCCGCCGGTCCTGTCCCGCTCATCCAGCCTGCCGTACCGGTCAAAGCGGAAGGTCACAAGCGTGCCGTCCTCCTGCGGGGATACCGCAAGCGCGCCGTCCAGCCGTCCGATCTCCTCCGCGCGCCATTCGTCCGGGAACAGGAACCGCGCGCCGGTGCAGCGGACCCGCAGCGTGACGGATCCCTCGGACGCGCGGCAGAAGACCCGGATCGCGCGGAGCGCTCCGACGGCGAGCTCCACCGCCTCCTCGAAGACGTCGTAAGCGAGCCAGGCCGTCTCCTTCGTCAGATTCCCCGCCGTGTCGAGGTCGAGGGCGGTCCCGATCCCGCAGGCCGAGAGCGATTCGAGGGATTCGCGCAGACAGAGGCCGAGCTCCGCCGCCGCGACCGTGTTCTCGCGCTCGCCGATCAGGATGAGGTTTGAGCGCCGCTTCACATACGCGCCGATCACGCAGACCGCCGCGAGCCGCCGCGCTTCTTCCTCCGCGCCGCCCGGTTCGGCGGACAGCAGCTCGTCGAGCGATGCGATCGCGCCGCTCACCTCGGAGGCGATCCGGTCGTAAAGGCGGTTTTCCTCGTCGACGGACGCCCGCCTTCTCCGCAGCTCCACCTCCGCCGAAAGAAGCTCGTTGTTCTCCGCGAGCCGCTCGCCCGTCTCCCGCAGAGCCGCGAGCATGCGCTCCACCTCGGAGACGTCCTCGAGCCACAGGACCCGGCCCCCCGCGATGGGCGCGCTCCGAAGACGGGTGCCGTTTCCGAGCGGGACCGCGGCGTCCTCCGCCTGCATCAAAACCGACGCGGGCAGCCTCATCGGCGTGTCGGATGTGTAGCGCACATGATAGTTTTCGTCGACGATCTCCGCCGAGAGCGGGGACGCGGCGAACATCTCGCGGTACTGCTCGTTCATCGGGAAAAGATCCGTCTGGAAGCACGCCTCCCACACCGCGATCGTCCCCATGTTCACGAGCACGGCGACTTCGAGATAACGGGTGTACGGCGGCCGCGGATTGACGGCATAGACGATGCCCGCGAGCACGAAGAGCGCAAGCACCCCGAGCGGCACCGCGATCCGGCGTCCCCGGTGTTCGAGCTGGCACCGCCGCCAGAGATGCGCGAGCATCACGGCGATCAGGCCGAAGATCGCGAGAAGGACGGCGAAATACAGCGGTCCGTAGGCATAGTCGTCCGTCCATTCCCCCGTCGCGGGATCGCGCACGAGGCAAAAGGCCAGCCCGTGGAGATCGTTCGTCAGGACCCCGGCCGCCAGAAGGATCCCCCCGATCATGACGGCGATCCCCTTCTTCGGGACGGGCTCATGTTCCGAGCGCCCGATGCAGAGGATGGCGAGATAGGAGAAGAGCGGGATGGCGAGGATCGGGATATAGTACGCGAACCACAAAAGGCGGGAAGCCGGCTCGACGCCGCTGAACGCGCGATAGCGGAGACAGCGCAGAACGACGAGGAGCGCCATGGCGCCAGCCACGCCGTAGAGTGTCCGGCGGACCCGCTCGTGCAGGACGCGGCGGCGCACGGACACGCCCCAGAACACGGGGATCGCAAAATAGACCATCGACACGGCCCAGAAGATCAGGGAGGAGCCGAGCGCCGTCTTCGGGCGGAGCGCATGGGTCGCGAAAATGCTGCCGACGATCAGGGCGGCGGTGAGCAGGGCGGCCAGCGTCACCCGGAACCGTTCTCTGCGCATATCCTCTCCTCCTCTCCGGTTTTCGGTCGTCTCTGAGGGTATTATAGCAGATTTTGCCGCCTCTGTCTACGCCCGGGAGCCAAATGCGCGCAAAAAACCGCCGCGTGGGCGCGCAGCGGTCTTTTTCTTTACCGGATATAATAACAGTAGTCGAGGATGACGTTTCCCTTTTCATCGGGGACGGTGAAGCGCGGGCAGAGGCCGTTTTCGAACGACCAGACGCCGCCGTCCGCATCCCTGAGCGGTTCCATCCCGGCCTCGGCGAGTTTGGCGGCACAGGCGGGGATCGCACCGTGAACCTCCCCCTCGGGGCCGCAGATCCAGGCCGTTCCTAGCGTGCCCGCCGGGAAATCGACGCACGCAAAGCCTTCGGGCACGGGCGTGCCGGCCGGCGTGAACATCCCGATCCAGTATTCGAAGGGGACGTCCCCGCGGCGCTCGAGCCCGCAGTACCCGCCGCCGTTCTCCCACACGGCGAGGATCGCGTCCGGTCCGCCCATCGCCCCCTCGATCGCATCGAACCATCCGTTCACGAACCACTCGCCCCATCCGCCGTAATCGGCGTATTTCTTCCCGATGAAGCGCATCGCCGGGACCGGGTCCCGGAACACCTTGATGATTTCCGTCATGTTCAGTCCTCCTCTCGGACGATCGGAACGAAGATCCGTTCCGTGTATTTTCGGCTTGTTTCCGCATAGGTCTCGAATTCGTACCCCGGGCCGCGCCGCCAGCCGTTTTCCGGCATCCAGACGCCGTAGATCCAGTCCCATGTCGTCTGGATCACCCGTACGAAATCGTGCTGTTCCGACGCCGCGGTGTCAAACGCGGCATAGATGCCCGCCCGGATCTCCATCCGGACCGTACCGGCCGTGTCTCCCTTCGCCCGCTCCTCGCGAATGCCGATGCTGTACGCAAGCTTCCCGTCCGGACGCCGGATCATGATTCCGTAATCCTCTTCAGTCGTACCGCCGGATAGCCGGAGAGAGCGTTTCTCCGCGTTGTATCGGTTCCACGCGGTCGGAGCGAAGTCCGTGCCGAAGGGATAGGCGAGGACGGCAAAGCCTTCGAGGCGGCAGATCGAGACGGCGGGAGCCGGGTCTCCTCTCTCGAAGGAGAATGGCGGATAGAGACGCAGACTGCACGCCGCGTTGCGGAAGGCCGACGGAAGGATCCCGTGTTCCTTTTTGAAAGCCCGTGTGAAGTTCTCCCGGGAATTGAATCCCCACGCGAACGCGATGTCGGACATGGACTCCCCTTTTCCGATCCGTCGCACGATCTCCGAGATCCGGCGCTTGCGCACATAATCGGCGGGTGTGAGGCGGACCGCCTTCCGGAATGCGCGCAGAAAGTGAAATTCGGAATAGCCTGCCACCCCTGCGAGCGCGGCGACATCGAGGACCGTGTCGTCAGCGAGGTGCTCTTCAATATAGGAGACGACTCGCTCGATGTGTTCCCGTTCCACGTTGCTCCCCCCTTCCGCCCTTCCTATGATACACCATCGGTCAGCCGCACGCTTGATAAATCCTGCGCTTTTTGCATGCTTTCGCCAAAAACATTATAACAGATTCCGCAAGGAGGTGCAAGTGCAGCCGCACAAAAAACGCATCCCCGGGAAATCTTCACTAATTTTAGCGATGATTTCCGGGCGGGAATATGCTATAATAGGACCGTCAAAGGGCGCGGGACGCGTTTTGTTCCCCGTCCACGATCAAATTTCTGGAGGTGTTCCCATGAAGTTTTGCCCGAACTGTCATCTCACCTACGATGATACCGCCAATGTCTGCGGTCAGTGCGGCGGCCCTCTGTCCGTGATCCCGCAGCAGGTCCAGCAGCAGGCGGCGTATGATCCCACCGATCACACCGCCGAATTCTCCCCGCAGGACATTTCCGACAACAAGGTGTTCGCGATGCTCCCGTACCTGATGAGCTTCATCGGCGTCATCATCGCCCTGCTCGCCGCGCCGGCTTCTCCCTTCACGATGTTCCACGTCCGTCAGGGTCTGAAGCTCTCCGTCGTCTCGATCCTCGTGACCATCATCGGCACGATCATCCCGATCCTCGGCTGGATCGCCGCCGGTATCTGCGTCGTGATCCTCCTCGTGGTCGAGATCATCTGCTTCTTCCGCGTCTGCAAGGGTCAGGCGAAGGAAGCCCCGATCGTCAAGAATTTCGGCTTCCTGAAATAAGATCGGATCCAAACGAGAAAGCTCCTCGGGGAGCTTTCTTTTTTTGGCCGCCGCGGGCCGGGTGGTGCCCGTGGACAGGAAGAGCGCGCGTCGAAGGTGCGCGCGCCGCGGGGTCCGCGGGGACA
>JAFYBI010000102.1 GCA_017540285.1 Clostridia bacterium
CCCGCTCTCCGGTACCGCCCGGTGCAGGCGAGTTCGTCTTTTGCCCGCGGGGGCTCCCCGTCCGGGCACTGCCCGGGGTTATTCGATCCCGCAGATCGGTTCGATCACGAACCCCTGCGCGTGCACCCAGTCGATAAAGTCTCCGAGGACCGCCGCGTTGGTCGACGATTCCGCGTGCAGGAGATACACGCATCCCGGATACATCCCCGCCTTCATCTTCGCGAGCGCCTCCGCCGGATCGGGCTGTACCGTCTGGCTCCAGTCGTAATACGCGAACGACCACATGACCGTGCGGTATCCCATCTTCGCCGTGATCCGGATCACCCGCTCGTTCACGTCTCCCTGCGGCGGCCGCCAGTACAGCATGTCCGGCGCATCCGGGAACTCTTCCTTATAAGACGCCTCCACCTGCCGCATCTCGTTGATCACCTCGTCGACCGTGAGCGTCGTCATCAGCGGGTGGGTGTTCGTATGGCTCCCCACGATGTGCCCCTCGTCGAGCATGCGGCGGACCAGATTGTGCATGTAGTCCTTGTCGAAGAGGTCGGACTTCCCGCGCACGAACGACCCCGTGAGGAAGAACGTCGCCGGGACGCCCTTCGCCTTCAGGGTGTCGAGGATCTTCTCCGTCGAGCCGTACTCGTACCCGCAGTCGAACGTCAGGTAGATCACCTTGCGCGACGTGTCGCCCCGGTAGATCGCGCCGTATTTCTTCAGCACCGCGAGCGTCGAGGCAAAGCGGTCGTAACGCATCAGCACCTCGCCCGTCACGGGATCGTAGCTCGAGAGCTCCCCGAAATACCAGTCGTTGTTGTCCTTGTTCTTGTCCTCCCAGTACGTATCCGGCCAGTCGTACATCTCCCACATGCTGTCCATCCCGGACGTGTTTTGCTGCGGCATCTCGTAGACGGTGCTCCCGTTCAGGGAATACCACTTGATCGCGCCGAAGGGAGCTTCGCTCGAAGGATCAGCCGGCATCGGGGTCGGGTAGTACGTCGGCTGCGGTTCCGCGGGCTCCGGCGTCGTCACGGGCGGATCCGGCTCGGCCGGCTCGGCCTGCGTCACCGGCTCTTCCGGCTCAGTCGGCTTGTCCGGCTGCTCCGTCGGCTGCGGCGCGGGGTCGGTCCCCGTCTGGGGCTGCGGATCGCCCTGCCCCGCCGGGTCTTTCTCCGTCGTCGGCAGTCCCGTCGTCGGCTGTCCCGCAGCCGGATCGTCCGTCCCCGGCTCGGTACCGGCCGCCGTTTCGGTTTTCGGCGCACGGCCCACGCCCACGGTATCGGACGGCGCTTCGGCACGGCGCCGGATGCACGCCGCGCACAGCAGAAGGACCGCCGCGAGGAGAATCGCCCATTTGAGCCCGTTTTTCTTCATGATCTGTCTCTGAATCCTCTATTTCGATCCGGATCGATCCGGTTGTTTCCGATATTCGTTTTCCTGCATATCTATTCTATCATATCCGGGGCGCGGAGTCAAGGGAAATCGACAAATCCATATTCTGAAAAATCCGCGCCCCGCGACATTTGCTCTTTACTCCCCGCCGGATTTGTGCTATACTATAGGAAAGGTCACTCCACCAAGAAAGGCAGCTCCATGAACAACAACGCAAACGGCGGCGGCAGCAAGCGCCAGAACGTCTTTCTCTTCACCTGCATCGGCGGGATCCTCTACGTCGTTCCCGCCCTCTCCGCGCTCTATCTCGGCGTCGTCACCGACGGCTGGACGCCCGGCTTCATCCTCGGCATGGCGGCGGCGGTCCTCGGCATCCCGAATTCCCTTTTTGCGATCAGCGCCTTCGGGAAGAAGAAGCACCGCCCGCTCGTCGTCTCCTTCGCCGCGCTCCTGATCGTTCTGCACCTCGTCGTCCTGCCCCAGCTCGGCTCGTGGTATCTCATCCTCTCCCCCGCGCTCGTGCTGCTGGCCCTGATGATCGTTTTCTCGGGCGTCATTACGGAACACTGATTCTTAAATCCGGAAGAAAGGACATGCCATGATCCGCATCACCTCTCATTCCCTCACCGGCGAGCCCCTCTTCCACCTCCGGGCAGGGGACGCGTCCTACGTTTTCTGCGTCTTTCACGGGTTTCTGCTGCATCTCTACTGCGGCCCCGCCGTGGAGGACGACGATCTCACCCCCCTGCTCGTGAAGGTCGGGCACGATTCCGTCGTGCCGCGTCCGGCCGATACCCCCGAGGGATGGTTCTCCCTCGACATCGCGCCGCAGGAATTCCCGGTCTGGGGTACCGGCGATTACCGCCCGTCCGCCCTCATGATCCGCTGCGCCGACGGGTCCGCCGCCACCTCCCTGCGCTATGTGTCGCACGAGGTCTTCGCGGGGAAGCCGGCCGTCGACGCCCAGCCCGCCGTCTTTGCCTCCGAAGACGAGGCCGACACCCTCGCCGTCATCCTCTCCGACCCGGGATCGGGCGTCACGGTGCGCCTGCTTTATACCGCCATCCGCGCCCTCCCCGCCGTGATCCGCCGCGCCGTCGTCGAAAATCCGACGGATTCCCCAGTCACGATCGAGCGCTGCGCCTCGGCCTCCCTCGACGTCGCGACCTGGGCAGAACCCGCCGAGCTTCTGCATCTCTGGGGCACGTGGGGCCGGGAACGCACGGTCCAGCGCACACCCCTCGCGCACGGCACGGTCTCGGTGTCCTCCCGCCGCGGCGCATCCTCGCACCATCACAACCCCTTCGCCGCCCTCGTAACGGCGCGCACCACCGAAACCGCCGGACCGGCGATCGGGCTCTCCCTCATCTACGCCGGGAACTTCGAGATCCTGGCGGACACCGATCCCTTCGGCTCGATCCGGTTCACGGCGGGCATCGAACCCACCGATTTCACGTGGCGCCTCGAGCCGGGCGAATCGTTCGTCTCCCCCGAAGCCGTCCTCTCGATCTCCGGCGAAGGACTCGGCAAAATGAGCCGCACCTTCCACCGCCTCTGGCGCCGTCACCTCTGCCGCAGCGAATGGGCGGACCGGACCCGCCCCGTCCTCGTCAACAACTGGGAGGCGACCTATTTCAACTTCGACAGCGAAAAGCTCCTCGCGATCGCCCGGGACGCCGCGGCCTGCGGGATCGAAATGCTCGTCATGGACGACGGCTGGTTCGGGACGCGCAATGACGACCGCTCCTCCCTCGGCGACTGGTTCGTCAACGAGGAGAAGCTCCCGGGCGGCCTGTCCCCGCTGGTCGAACGGATCAACGCCCTCGGGCTGAAGTTCGGCATCTGGTTCGAGCCCGAAATGATCTCCCCGAAGAGCAGGCTGTATGACGCGCATCCCGACTGGGCGCTCGGAACGCCCGGCAGGGACAAGTCCGTCGCGCGGAGCCAGTACGTCCTCGACATGACGCGCCCCGACGTGCGGGATTACCTCTTCGAGACGATCTCGAACGTCCTCTCCTCCGCGAACATCGAATACGTCAAGTGGGACTTCAACCGCAACCTCACCGAAGCGGCGTCCGCCACCCTTCCGCCGGAGCGGCAGGGCGAGGTGATGCACCGCTACGTCCTCGGGCTCTACGACCTCCTTGAGCGGATCACGGCGGCATACCCGCATCTCCTCCTCGAGGGCTGTTCCTCGGGCGGCGGGCGGTTCGATCCCGCGATGCTGTATTATGCGCCCCAGTACTGGACCTCCGACGACACGGACGCCATGGAGCGCCTCGACATCCAGCTCGGCACGTCGTTCGTCTATCCGGCGTCGGCGATGAGCTGCCACGTCTCCGCCTCCCCGAACCATCAGACCCGCCGCGTCACGTCCTTCGAGACCCGCGGGCACGTCGCGATGGGCGGCGCGTTCGGGTACGAGCTCGACCTCACGACCCTCACGGACGAAGAAAAAGACCTCATCCGGCGTCAGGTCGCGGACTATCACCGGTATTACGGCCTCATCAACCGCGGCGATTTCTACCGCCTGATCCTCCCCGGCGACACGGTCAACGGCAAAACGGGCGGGTGCGCGGCGTGGATGACGGTCTCGGAGGACCGGTCCGAGGCCCTCGTGACCTTCGTCGTGATCCGCGCGTCGATCCACCCGGTGTATTTCCTCCGCCTCGAGGGGCTCGATCCCGCGGCGAAATACCGGGAGGAGTCCACCGGCGCGGTGACGGCGGGATCCACCCTGATGCGCGCCGGGATCAACCTCACGAGCGCGCGGCGCGGCGGCTGGACCGACGGCTCGTCCGTCGTGATGCATTTCACGAGGATCTGACGGCTCCGGAACGAAGGACTTCCCCCGAAGATCTCCGAAGGGCGGCGGGAAAGCCCTTCGGGCAAACGTTTCCGATCACACGATATTGAAGAAAGAAAAAGACAAGGCAGGAAAACGCATGAAATCCCCCAGTATCCGTCATATCCGCTCGAAGGACGCCGCATGGCAGAAGCTCGAGGTGCTGAAAACGAACCGGAACAAGCGCTATCACTACGGCGAATTCCTCGTCGAAGGCGTGCGCAATCTCAACGAAGCGCGCCGGAACGGCTGGGAATTCTCTTCCCTGATCTATCCGGCGAACGTCCCGCTCTCCGACTGGGCGAAGGACCTTCTGCGCACGACCCGGACCGCGGAGAACATCGAGCTGCCCCCGGCGTTCATGGCCGAGCTCTCGGAAAAGGACGAGACGTCGGAGATCATGGCGGTCGTGAAGATGCGCCCGGACGACGCCGCCCGGATCCGGCCCCGCGGGAGATTCGCGCCCCTCGTCGCCCTTTTCGACCGCCCGTCGAACAAGGGGAATCTCGGCACCATTCTGCGCACCCTCGACGCTCTCGGCGCGGACGGGCTGATCCTGACGGGCCACGGCGTCGATCTGTACGATCCCGAGGTCGTCGGCGCGACGATGGGCTCGTTCTTCGCGACGCCGGCGGTCCGCGTCCCGCGTCATGACGATCTCGCGGCGTATTTCGACGGTCTGCGGGCGGAATACGGCGATCTGAACGTCATCGGGACGACCTCGCACGCCGCGGACGTGAAGGGCCCGCTCTGGGAGAGCGATCTCACCCGGCCCACGGTATTCATGATCGGATGCGAGACGGACGGGCTCTCGGAGGGGCTCCGGCCCTTCTGCACGGAGATGGTGACGATCCCGATGGCGGACACCTCGACGGCGTCGTCGTTCAACGTGGCCTGCGCCGCGACGGTGATGTTTTATGAGGCTGTGCGGCAGCGCGCCGGGCAGCCGCGGGGTCCGCGGTGACAGGAAGAGCGCGCGTCGAAGGTGCGCGCGCCGCGGGGTCCGCGGGGACACATGGCGGGCTCACCGGGCAGTGCCCGGAGACACACGGCGGGCTCACTGCGCAAGCCCGCTGGCGCCTATGCAGTCTGCGCGGCTGCGCTTGCGGGTGAAGTACAGGTTTTCTCCTTTATGCAGGAGAGGAAGAGGTCAGAGAAAGCTCTGCGGAGCTTTCTCCCATTGATTTGCTGCCTTGCGGCGCACCCAAGAGGCCGCCGGAACCGGCCTCTTGGGGATCACCGCTCCCAGAGGCGCCGTTCCTCGCCTC
>JAFYBI010000005.1 GCA_017540285.1 Clostridia bacterium
CATGCCCTCGAACTCCACGGAGACGTATCCGTCGAAGCCGGCGTCCCGGATGGTCGTGAGGATGGTCCAGATGTCGAGGTCGCCCTGCGCCAGGATGGATCCGCGGAGCATCGACACGCCGGAGTTGGAGGAGAACCAGCAGCCGGAGTCGCAGCGGAACAGCCCGCCGTTGCCCGTCAGACGGTCCGCGCGGCGGATATAGAAGTCCTTGAGGTGCACCATCTTCGCGATCGGCGCGCACTTCTTCACGGCGACCGTCGGATCCTCGTCCACGCAGGTGAAGTTGCCCGTGTCGAGCAGCAGGCCGAAGTTTTCGCGGTCGACGGCGTCGATCAGGCGGATCACGCGGTCGGAGCCGTTGATGAAGAAGCCGTGGTTCTCCACGAGCGTCGTGATGCCGTACTGCGCCGCGTAATCGGCGAGCTCCCGGCAGGTCTCGACGGCGATCGGGAATTCGCGCTCGAACGCGATGGGCGTGTTCGATTCGAGCGGGCGGCGGAAGGAGGACACGTCGTGCCGCATCTGCTTCAGGCCGAGCTTCGCCGCGACGTCGATGTGCCGCTTGAGGCGTTCGACTTCCGCCCGTCTCGCGTCGGGATCCTGTTTCAACAGGTCGCCGAGGACCGCGTAGTTCGAGAGCGGCAGATCGATTTCCTTCGATACATGAAGGATCTCGGCGATGAGGGGCTCGTTGAATTCGCCGGTCCGGTCGTCGTGCAGGGTGAAGCCGAAGGGGACGAGCTCGATGTGCTCCGCGCCCTTTTCCTTCGCGAACCGCATGACCTCGCAGACGGACATGAGCCCGCCGCAGATATAGTTGTTCATGCTGTAGCTTGTGAGACCGATTTTCATAGCTTGTTATCCTTTCTGGATTGATTTTTCAGGTTTGACCGGTCGCTGGTCACCGAAAGATCCACCGGGCGCCGATGCCGGGCGGATCCGCGTCTTCCTGACCGCCCCGGGTGACGGCGGCAAAAAACTGACCCTTCGCGAGCCCGGACGGATCCCGGACATAGAGCTGGATGTACTCGTATTCTCCGCAGTCCGCCGTCAGACGGTCGAGCCAGCGGTATTCGTGGGAATTCGAGACCTCGACGAGGAGGGAATCCCCCCGGACCTCCAGCACCCGCGCAATGAGGAACTGGTTGGAGAGAAGCGCGCCCCCCGCCGCGAGGACGAGGAAGACGATGAGCAGAACGACCGGGAGAACGGCTTCCTTTTTCGGCTTTGCCATCGTGCGCCTCCTCCCTTCCTTTTCCCGCATTTACTTCAGATTCACGAGCCTGTAGATCTCGTTCTTCCCGACGCCCCTCGCCTTAGCCGCCACCTTGATCGCGTCCATGCGGGAGAGCCCGGAGGCTTCGAGCAGGGCGACGTGCGCGGCGGCGTCCTCGGGGTAATCCTCCCCGGATTCGTCAGCCGGCCTGCCGCCGAGGATCAGCACGTATTCGCCGCGCGGCTCGCGTTCCTCGTACAGCCCGACGGCGCCCTCCACTGTCGTGCGGAGGATCTCCTCGTTCAGCTTGGTCAGCTCCCGGCACAGGGCGAGCGGACGGGCGCCGAAATCCGGCAGGAGATCGCCGAGCGTCTGACGGAGGCGGTGCGGCGCTTCGTAGAGGATGATCGTCCGTTCCTCGGCTTTCAGGGCGTCGAGGCGCGCCGTGCGGTCCTTCTTCGCCGTCGGGAGGAAACCTTCGAAGACGAAGCGTCCCGTCGGGAGTCCGGAGAGCGCGAGCGCGGTGACGGCGGCGCAGGAGCCCGGGATCGCCGTGACGGGGATCCCCGCGTCGGCGCAGAGGCGGACAAGGTCCTCTCCGGGATCGCTGATCGCGGGCATGCCGGCGTCCGTCACCAGGGCGCAGGATTCCCCCCGCGCGAGGCGTTCGACGATGGCCGGACCGCGTTCCCGCTTGTTGTGTTCGAAATAGCTCACCATCGGCTTCGAGATGCGGAAGCGCGCGAGGAGCTGACCGGAATTCCGGGTGTCCTCCGCCGCGACGAAATCCACCTCGGACAGGACCTTCTGCGCGCGGGGCGAGAGGTCTGCGAGGTTTCCGATCGGGGTCGCGACGAGGTAGAGCGTGCCGCCCGTGACGGCGTTTTTTTCAGGTCGTTCTTCCATGACGGGCCTTTCGTGGTTCAGGATTCAAACAGGTGGGCGAGCGAAAAATCGTCGTAGACCCTCTGCATGTCGGGGGTGTACGCGCCGCCCGGGTCCTGCGGATAAAGGAAGAGCGGACGCGCGGTTACCAGACCTTCCGCGGCGCCTTTCTTCGCCTCGACGAGGACGAGGGAGGGCGGGGAAGCGGGCGTCGGGTGCGCGAGGATCATCCGCTTCGGCTCGAGGTTCGCCTCGCGCAGGGAGACGAAGAGCTCCGTCAGCCGGTCAGGACGGTAGACGACGGTGAAGGTCCCGCCCCACCGGAGGAGCCGTGCGGCGGCGAGAGCAAAATCGCGGATCGTGCCGTTGATTTCGCGCCGCGCCGCGTTCATTTCGTCGGAATCGTTCCCGAATCCCGAATCCGCCCGCAGATACGGAGGGTTCGAGAAGACTGCGTTCACCTCGCCGCCGGTCTGCCGCACGCCGAGCGCTCGCACGTCGCCTTCCCACGCGTCGAGCCGGTCGGAGAAGCCGTTCTGCGCGGCGTTGCGGCGGATGAGATCGGCGTATTCCGGCTGGATCTCCGCCGAGAGGATATGGGCGAACTTCCCGCGGGCGAGGCAGAGCAGGGAGACGACCCCGGTGCCTCCTCCGAGCTCGGCCGCCGTCCCCGACGGGCATGCCCGGACAAACGCCGCAAGCAGGTAGCTGTCCGTTCCGAAGGTCAGGCCGCGGCGGCGGGAAAGGAGCGTCAGACGCTCGTTGATGGGGGTGAGCCGCTCCTCGGCGGAGAGGCATGATTCGTCGTTCATGGGCATGAGTCGCAGGGAGGACAACGAAAAAAGGGGAGTGAGAAAAACTCACACTCCCCCATTCGCGCCTCGCGCAGAATTATTCTTCGTCCGGCTTCGGAGCTTCGACAGGGCAGACGCCCGCGCAAGCGCCGCATTCGATGCATTCGTCCGGGTTGATGACGTATTTGCCGTCCTTTTCGGAAATCGCTTCCACGGGACATTCGCCAGCGCAGGTACCGCAGCCGATGCATTCGTCTTCGTTGATTTTGTAAGCCATGATGACACCTCCGTGTTTTGGGATAATTCATTGTATCACACAAACCACGGAAATGTAAAGTGGGGAGCGGGAAATATCAGAAAATTTACAAATAGTTAGCCGCCGCTTATCGGCGAAGGACGGCCTTATCCCTGCTTTTCCGCGCGGCGGGAAGCCTTGGTTGAGAGCACGGTCACCGCGTCGCGGTGGTAGGTCTTGGTGTCGTCGCCGATCTTGACCTTGATGAAGCCGGTGAGCGGGTGGATCTCCGTCACGTTCCCCACGCCGTCCGGGGTGCGCACCGTGGCGTCGAGCGGCGGGGTCTGCGCGATCTCGGCTTCATAGGTCTCGTGCTCGAAGCGGAGGCAGCACATCAGGCGCCCGCAGGCTCCGGAGATCTTCGCGGAGTTGAGGGACAGATTCTGTTCCTTCGCCATCTTGATCGAAACCTGCGCGAAGTCGGAGAGGAAGCACGAGCAGCAGAACGGACGCCCGCAGACGCCGAGCCCGCCGAGCATCTTCGCTTCGTCGCGGATGCCGATCTGTCTCAGCTCGATCCGGGTGTGGAAAACGGACGCGAGGTCCTTCACCAGCTCGCGGAAGTCCACGCGGACCTCGGCGGAGAAATAGAAGAGAAGCTTGGAGTTGTCGAAGGTGTATTCCGCCCGGATGAGCTTCATCGGCAGGCGGTGATCCTCGATCTTCTGCCGGCAGATCTCAAAGGCTTCGTCTTCGAGCTGCCGGTTGGCCTCCCAGCGGTCGGTGTCCTTGTCGGTCGCGACGCGGATGAGGGGGCGGAGGGGCGGCACGATCTTCGCGGCGGGGACGAATTCGTTCGCCGTAGCCGCAAAGCCGTATTCGACGCCGCGCGCCGTTTCGACGATGACGGGATCTCCCGCCTGCACCGCGTTCTGTCCGGGGGCGAAATAGTAGACCTTGCCGCCGTCGCGGAACCGCACGCCCACGATCTCGACACACTCGGTCTGTCCCGCCCGTTCTTCGGGGACGAAGATTTCATTGTCCATAAAGGTTATCTCCTGCGCGTCTGCGCTGTTTTCATTCGGTTCGGAGCTCGTCAGGCGTTCGCGGCGAGCGCGGTCATGACGAGCGAGGGGGTGACGTTCGCGGCGATGTCCTCTTCGGCACGCGCCAGCTTTGCGATGAGGTCGGCGCATCGCCGGACGGAAATCTTCTTCGCGTACGGGGGGATGCCGTCCCGTTCGCTGTAAAAGAGGAGGGTCCCGCCGCGTTTTTCGGCGATGATGTCTCTGATCGCCCACCGCGCGAGGGTGAGGATCTGCCGCATGCGCATCCGGTCCTTCGGCTGGAGCGGGAGGGCTATCAGATATGCCGCCGTCTCGGATCGTCTGCCGGCGAGCAGGAGCCGCACGAGCTCCGACGCCATCCGGTAATCCTCGAGCGTATCGCCGCCGTCGCGGCAGAGCGAATCCGCCGTGCCGAGCGCACCGTTCGCGAGATGCGCCGCCGTGACCAGACGTTCGCGGTCCGCGTCGGGGTATTTCTTCTCGAGCCATTCCTCAATGAACGCCGGCCGGAATCGCTCCATGCGGAGGACGGGGGCGCGGCTGCGGATGGTCTCGAGCAGGAGCGAGGCGTCCTCGCAGAGGAGGAAGAACAGCACGTACGGCGGCGGCTCTTCGAGGGACAACAGGAGCGCGTTCTGCGCCTGCACCGTCATGAGATGCGCGTCCTCGATGAGGTAAAACTTCCGCTCGCCGTCGTTCGGGGTGACGTAGAGCGTCTCCTTGACCGTCCGGATCTCGCCGACGCCGAGGGTGGCGCGTTCGCCGCGGGAGACCGTCAGCACGTCGACGGACGAGCCGCCGAGGATCTTGCGGCAGGAGAGGCAGGTCCCGCAGGGCAGGGGGCTGTCCGGATCGGCGCGGTGCTCGCAGAGGGTCGCGGCGGCGATGAGGCGGGCGGCCAGGTGTCTGCCGGAGCCGGGCGGACCTTCGAGCACATAGGCATGCGCCGTCTTTCCGTCCTGCGCGTCGGACGCGAACAGACGGCGCAGACGGTCATTGCCGCAGAGCGATGGAAATACGATCCGCTCCCCCATCTCGACCTCCGATTTTGCTAAAAACTGATTCAGTATATTATATCATAATCGGGGCCGCTTTGTCAAATCCTATGGACAAGAAAATCGGCATACGGGGAGAAAAACCGGAAAATGACAGGAATGACCAGACACAGACGCGCCCGGATCGCGGCGGCAGCGTGGACG
>JAFYBI010000103.1 GCA_017540285.1 Clostridia bacterium
CGCGCCCCGGTCCTTCATGATCACCAACGGCATGACGATGGCCCTTCCTCCCGAACGGGTGGACCGCCTTGTCGCCGGGATGGGATGCCACACCGCCGGGACCCTCGACTACCACATCCGCAACGCCATGTTCGGCCACATGAGCCTCAACGTCCTCAGTCCCCGGGAGGCGGCGATGAACGATGACGCCTTCGGTTTCATCGCCCGGGAGGTGAAGATCTACAAGGACTTCATCCGGCCTTATATCTGCGATTCCCTTGTCTTCCATCACACCGAATCCACCGACGCCATGAAGCGCGGCCGGACGGCGGTGATCGAGCTGGCCTCGAAGGACGGGAGCCGGGACGCGGTGGGCGTGTTCTCCGCGGCGGATGCAAAAGAGACGGAGATCACCGTGTACCCCCGCGGGCTGGACGCCGGAAAGACCTACCGCGTGACGGAGGACAACGGCGGCGGGACTTATGAGGCAAAAGGATTCGAACTCATCCGGGAGGGGCTGTTCGTGAGGATCCCCTCCTCCATGAGCAGCGCGCTGATCCTCATTTCGGAGGCGGAATGAAGCCTTCCGGAAACCGGAAAATTAAAAAAATACATCCCCATAAAGGAGACAGAACATGAAAAAACTTGCCATCATCGGATGCGGCGGCATCGGCAGCTATCACCTCGGCCACTTCAAGCAGTTCACCGACATCGTGGAACTGGCGGGCTTCTGCGACCTGATCCCCGAGCGGGCGGAGAACTTCGTCAAGGAAGCGGGAAGCGGCAAAGCCTTCACCAACTACATCGAAATGTACGACGAGATCCAGCCGGACATGGTGTTCATCTGCATCCCCCCCTACTGCCATGGGGAGATCGAATTCGAGACCATCCGCCGGGGCATCCCCTTCTTCGTGGAAAAGCCCCTCGCGCTGGATCTCGATCTGGCGAGAAGGATCCGCGACGCGGCCGAGGCGAAGAACCTCATCACGGCTTCCGGCTTCCAGTGCCGCTACTCCAAGCTGGTGGAGCCCAATCTGAAATTCTGCCGCGAGAACGAGATCGTCTTCATCGACTGCACCCGCATCGGCGGCGTACCCGGCGTGTTCTGGTGGAAGGACAAGGATCTCTCCGGCGGCCAGATCGTCGAGCAGACCATCCATCAGTTCGACATCATCCGCTACACCTTCGGCGAGCCGGAAGAGGTCTGCACCTACGGCACCCGTGGATTCGTCAAGGGGATCCCGGACTACAACACGGACGACTGCTCCGTCACCATCGTGAAGTTCAAGAACGGGACCATCGGCACGATCTCCACCGGTGACTACGCCACGAGCGGCAACTCCTTTGATTCGAAGATCATCTTCTCCTCCCGGGACAAGAGGGCGGAACTGAAGATCCTCGGCACCTTCGAAGTCTTCGGCGAGAAGCCCGCGGAACCCGAAGGAGAGAACGGCGGATTCGTCATCAAGGGCGACGGCGCGCTGGGCAAGGCGGGCGGAAGCATCGTCTATCATGAGGAAGGCGACGCGGGCATCCTCTGCGACCGCACTTTCATCGAGGCCGTGATCTCCGGCGACGGCTCGAAGGTCCGCTCCCCGTACAGAGACGCGTTCAAGTCCGTCGCGTTCACGATGGCCTGCAACGAGTCGATGGCGACGGGAAAACCCGTGAAGGTAGAACTGGAATGATCCCGGAACTCCGTTGATTTCCTCAAATTGATACTATATTCCTTCTATAAAGCTGTCTTCATTGGTTTTGATCGCTCTCCGTAGAATGCGAACGGCCTTGCCGTGAGCTCGCGAAGGATAACCCTGATATGGTTGGATGACTATATTGGTGTGTCAAGGCATCAACTTCACATTATTGATGTAGCCTGTCCCTATCCATTTCAG
>JAFYBI010000006.1 GCA_017540285.1 Clostridia bacterium
CGGCTCCGGAGCCCTCTTGTCCGCCGTCCGCGCAGGACAGCAAATCAATGGGAGAAAGCTCCGCAGAGCTTTCTCTGACCTTTTCCTCTCCTTCATAAAGGAGCCGGCCGCACGTCATTTACAGGCAGAAAAGGATAAAAAAAGGAGGTGCACCCCCATGCTCATCGTCGCCGTTTCCGGCGCGTCCGGGTCCGGGAAATCGACCCTGACCGCCGCCCTCGCCGAACGCTTCCGGACAGACGGACGGCGCGTCGCCGTCTTCGCGTCCGACAAATATTTCAAAAAAGAACTCCCCACGATGATCTCCCCCTCGAACGGGCAGGAATACCCCGACTGGAACCACCCGACGTCCTTCGACGCCGACGCGCTGCTCGCCGACCTGATCGCAGCCCGCGATTCCGGCGAATATGACGTGATCCTCTTCGAGGGCGTGACGATCTTCTGCCATCCGGCGCTGAGGCACCTCGCGGACACGCGGATCTGGGTCGACGCGTCGATCGAGACGCGCATTGCCCGGCGGATCGCGCGCAACGTCGTCACAAAGGGCCAGACGGTGGACTTCATCGCAGACTATTATCTCCGCTGCGCCCGGTACCGCGAGCGCGAATTTTCGATCCCCTCCCGCGTATACGCCGATTTCACGGTCGACAATGAATACGGGTTCGACGCGGAGGCGGTTTACCGGCGCGTCTGCGGGTAAAACCGGCGCATCCCGGCCCGCATCCATTTGCTGTTTAAGCTTATTTAATCCGAAAGGACAGACGATACCATGAAGAAAGACCTCCCCAAAACCTATTCCCCCTCGTCGTTTGAGGGGCGCATCTATCAGGAATGGTGCGACAAGGGGCTGTTCACCCCGAAGATCGATAAGAAAAAGCCGCATTACTCCATCGTCATCCCCCCGCCGAACATCACCGGCCAGCTCCACATGGGCCACGCCCTCGACAATACCCTGCAGGACATCCTCATCCGCTACAAGCGCATGAAGGGCTTCTGCACCCTCTGGGTCCCCGGCACCGACCACGCGTCCATCGCGACCGAGGCGAAGATCGTCGAGGCCATGCGGAAGGAAGGGCTGACGAAGGAGGACCTCGGCCGCGAGAAATTCCTCGAGCGGGCCTGGGACTGGCGCGCGAAGTACGGCGGCCGGATCATCGAGCAGCTCAAGAAGCTCGGCTCCTCCTGCGACTGGACCCGCGAACGGTTCACGCTCGACGAGGGCTGCTCCGCCGCGGTGCGCAAGGTCTTCGGCATCCTCTACGACGAGGGGCTGATCTACCGCGGCGAGCGCATCATCAACTGGTGCCCGCACTGCAAGACGTCCATCTCCAACGCCGAGGTGAACTATGAGGAGCAGGACGGCCACTTCTGGCACATCCGCTATCCCCTCGTCGGAGGCGGCGGATCCCTCGAGGTCGCCACCACCCGTCCCGAGACCCTCCTCGGCGATACCGCCGTCGCCGTGAACCCGAACGACGAACGCTACAAGCACCTGATCGGGCAGTATCTCATGCTCCCGCTTGTCGGCCGGAGGATCCCGATCGTCGCGGACGAGCACGCCCAGCTCGACAAGGGGACCGGCTGCGTGAAGATCACCCCCGCGCACGACCCGAACGACTTCGAGGTCGGCCGCCGCTGCCGTCTCCCGATGGAGGTCTGCCTCACCGAGGACGCGAAGATCACTGACAACTACCCGAAATACGCCGGCATGGACCGCTACGAGGCCCTGAAGGCCATCGTGAAGGACCTCGAGGCGGGCGGATACCTCGCCGGGATCGAACCCCTCAAGCACGAGGTCGGCACCTGCTACCGCTGCGGGACCACGATCGAGCCGATGGTCAGCCTGCAGTGGTTCGTGCGGATGGAACCCCTCGCGAAGCCCGCGGTCGAGGCGGTGCGCGACGGGCGGATCCGGTTCGTGCCCGAACGCTTTGACAAGAACTATTTCCACTGGATGGAAAATACGCAGGACTGGTGCATCTCCCGTCAGCTCTGGTGGGGCCACCGCATCCCGGCGTACTACTGCGACGACTGCGGCCACACCGTCGTCGCCCCGGACGGCTGCGAGATCTGCACGAAGTGCGGCGGACACATGACGCAGGATCCCGACACCCTCGATACATGGTTCTCCTCCGCGCTGTGGCCGTTCTCCACGCTCGGCTGGCCGGAGAAGACCGAGGACCTTTCCTACTTCTACCCGACGAACACGCTGGTCACGGGCTACGACATCATCACCTTCTGGGTCTCCCGCATGATCTTCTCCGCCCTGCACTACACCGACGACATCCCCTTCGACACCGTGCTCATCCACGGGCTCGTGCGGGACGCGCAGGGCAGAAAGATGTCGAAATCCCTCGGCAACGGCATCGA
>JAFYBI010000104.1 GCA_017540285.1 Clostridia bacterium
CGGGCGGGAGCAGCTGAGTGAGATCGAGGCGGTGACGGCGGAATACGAAGGCCGCGCGGCGATCCTGCCGGTGAACGTCGGGAAGGCGGGGAAGGATTCCGAGAAGAAGGCGCGGATCGCGCTCGGGACCCTGGATCTGCCGCTGTACGTGGACAAAACGGGCGTGGTGACGTTCAACGTGACCTCGCCGCCGAAAACCTTGTTCTTCGACGGGATGGGCAATCTCGCCGCGGAAGTGAACGGGCTCTGCCGCGCGGAAACGATCCGGGAAACGCTGGACGGGATGCTGGAGAAGTGAAGAACGAAGAGTGAAAAGTGAAGAGTTGTGGAAGAAATCCGTAAACGGATTTCATGAGAATCAAACGGCCGTGAAGCTGTATTTGACGTACAGCCGCACGACCGGTTTTTATTCGTGGAGGATCGCGCGGAGCTTTTCTTCCGCGGCGGCGAATGCCGGGCGGGGGCGGAGGGAATTGAAGATCGGCTTTGCCATGCGGTCGAGGAGGCGGCGTGCGTCGCCCATCGCCGCGCCGTTCACGGTGTCGGCCTGCCCGCCCCGGAACAGGAGGCAGGTGAAGCGCGGGAGCGCGTCGCCGTTCTGGACGGTGTGCCGGTCGATGACGACGGGCGCGAGATACGCATGAAGCGCTTCGACCGCATCAGCCGCCTGCGTGAGATGGGAGAGGGCCGCCTCCTCTTCTCCGCGCCGGGCCCGGTATTCCGCCAGCTCTCCGTGGCTGAAGGCGACCGCGCCGTTTGCGAGCAGGTAGTCCCCGTCGTAGAGGACCTCGAGGACCGCGAGCCGCTTCTCGTGGATCGCCGCCATCTCGTCCTCGCCGTAAAACCATTTCCCGTCGGTGTCTCGGCAGTTGAAGGTCATATCGTCGAGGGCCTGGTTCAGAAAGAACTGCTTGTAATACTGGAACAGGGGGACGTCGTGTCTCCAGCGGCAGATCGTAAACATCAGATTCTCCCGGGAGATCACGCAGATCGGCATGGTCTCAGCCAGTTCCGTGGCGCGGGCAAAGTCCCCCCGTTCGCAGAAATGGAAGATCAGCGACTGCTTCGCGCTCTGCCGGAGCTCCTCGTCCGTTGAATGGGCGAGGATCTTTTCGTAGAGCGCGGCGGCCCGGTCGGCGTAGTTTTTCCGCTCCTCCGCGCTCGCCTCGTCCCCGTTCGCGAGCACGCGGAGAACATACGCCGTCTGTGAGGTCAGCTTCATCGAATCGGGGTAGCGGGCGAGGGTGTCGTCGAGCAGGCGCAGGACGTCGCGCGGGGATTCGTTCCGGTCTTCCATGCGTTCGGCTTCGGCGATGACGGCTTCGATCTGCTCCTCCTTTGAGGCGGGATCGAGGCCGAAGAGGGTGTCGGCGGAGAGGTCGAGCGCGGAGCAGAGGCCGGGGACGAGGGCGATGTCCGGCATGGTTTTGCCCTGCTCCCACTGGCTCACAGCGGAGAGGGTGACGCCGAGGAGGGAGGCCAGCGTCTCCTGCGTCATGTCTTTCGCCCGGCGCGCGGTGCGGATGGTGGTTCCGAGGTTCATGGGCAAGCTCCTTTTCGAGGATTTGTGTGAGAACAGCATACCATATTTTCCGGCATCCTGCAAGAGAGCCGTTCTGGAAACGCGATTCCAGCGGGGCTTGAAAAATCGGGGGGGCGCGTCACAGTCAAAAAAGCGGCTCATTGCTGAACCGCTTTTTATCATCATTTCATCATCCCCGCGAGGAGATCCGCCGCGGCCGCGAGGGCTTCGGGGACCTTCTCGGGATCTTTGCCGCCGGAGGTCGCGCTGTCCGGACGGAACCGATGGCGGAGCTTGCCGCGGAGGCGCAGCTGTGCCTTCTGTGGCGGGAGATCGCCCTGTACGCGGAGCGGGACCGCCAGCCGGACAAGAGGGGCATCGAGCAGCTTTCCGCGCTCAAGGCGATGATCTCCTGCGTCCACGAGCGGTACGGGGAAAAGCTCACCCTCTCGGACATCGCCGCGGCGGGGGCGGTTTCCAAACGGACCTGCGGGATGCTGTTCAGCCGGTATATCCACAAAACGCCGCTCGAATTCCTGACGGATTACCGTCTGCGCAGAAGCACGGAGCTCCTCGAACGGGAGGACGCCTCCATTCTCGACATCGCACTGACCGTCGGCTTTTCCGGCGCCAGCTACTATGCCGAAACCTTCCGGAAACGGTACGGCATGACCCCGTCGGAATACCGGCACCGGGCGTGAGCGCGGCAGGAGAAGCCGCACGGCGGATCATGATCCCTCGAGGATCGCGCGGGTTTCGCTCTCGCAATGACACATGACAGTCGGTGCGAAGCCATGATCCTCAGCGCTGTCGCGTGACCCTTATGCAGAACAGCATGGGAACTGCTGCACGCCTCCGTATCGGAAACAGGCGCGCAGCCCCTTCCGTCAAAAAAGCGGCTCATTGCTGAACCGCTTTTTTATCATCATTTCATCA
>JAFYBI010000105.1 GCA_017540285.1 Clostridia bacterium
CCCGTGGAGGAAGCAGTCCGGGCACAGCGCGTCCTTCCCGCCCGAGAGGATCGCACGCGCGTCCTCCGGGGAACGGATGCCGTACCGTTCGGGATGCAGATATCCGTGAAACACGCCGGAGGCAAGTCCGCGTTCGGCAGAGGCAAGCGTCATCGCCATCCGGTCCGGAAGCGGCGCGGTTCCGGCGAAAGAGAGGCCGCTGTCGTGCAGTTCGCGGAAGACGGGACCCAGGCAGTCACAGAGGAACGCCGGGCAGTCGAGCAGATGCGTTCCGTCCTCGCCGGGGACTCTGCGCGTCAGCATCCAGTCGTTCTCCCGGGAAACGTACAGGAGCACCTCGGGGCCGCATCCGGCGTCGGCAAAAACACGCGTCAGGGCGGCCTCTTCGGCGAGCGCACCCTTCGCCGCGCGCTTGAGAAAGCAGCCGCCGTCGCGATCGATGAAATACACGCGGGCCGCGTCGGAGCAGCTGCTGTCGTAGACGGGCGCGGAGCCGAGGAGATCCGCCGCTTCCGGAGGCGTATCCGGCGGCAGGGCGGGCAGTCTCGTGCGGATCATGGGAGCGGTTCCCTCCGATCTCAGGTCTGATTTGCTTTATTGTAGCATATTCCGCAGAAGAATGCAAGCGGGTGCGTCAAAACGGTCTTCGGGAGAGAAGCCGTTCGGGAGGACGGCGCCCGTTTGAAAAAGCCGTCTCCGAAAGGAAACGGCTTTTTTCGCGGAGTATATCATTCCATGCGGAACGCGGCCTCGCTGTCGCAGACTCCGTCCGCCTTGTATGCCGCGTTCGCCTCGCCGAGCACGCGCAGCTTCATACCGTCAGCCCCCGCGTCGGTGAAATCCTGGAACTGCCAGGTCAGGGCGATCTGGATGCCCGAGGCGCGGATGTCGTCGATCAGGCCGCGGAAGTGTTCTTCGAGATCCGGCGCGTCGTTCATGTCCATGAAGTCGCCCATTTCCCCGAAGACGCAGGCTTTCCCGCAGGCGTCGGCCGCCTCCTTATAGGCGGTGAAGTATTCCCGCTGGGTCACGGACTTCCCCCACGGAGCCATCGTTTCGACGTATTTCCCGGTGCCGTCCCCCGTCCCTTGCTGCAAATGGAAAGAGACGCCGTCAAGCGGATCGGGCGTCATCCGCGCGTTCATTTCATCGAAATCGCGCCGGGTGTTCGTCGTCCAGTCCACCGTCCACGCATGCTTCTCCTTGTTCATTCTGCGGGATCGCTCGGCGCTCGCCTTGGCGAAGGATCGCATTTCCCCGTTTCCGCTCTCGATCATGCGCCACCCGTCGTATTCGCGGATCTTCTCACCGATCCAGGTATAGAACGCGATCATCTCGTCGGAGGAATAGTAATCGAAGCCGCTCGGCTTCTCGTCCGGGTATCCGCTCAGCCAGTTCCAATCGGCGGTGTCGCAGAGGTCGGCGGAGAGATTGTATTCGTTTCCGATCTCCCATGCCCAGACGGCCGGCGAGGAGGCGTACCGGCTGACGATCGCAGCGGTGTAGTCGAGCGCGAATTTCACCGTTTCGCTTTCCGGATCGCCCATCGCCGCGCGGTGTTCCCCGAGATATAGGGGCAGAGCGGTGTCATGCCAGAACAGGGAGACGATGATCCCGATGTGCGCGCGCTCCGCTTCCTCCACCACGCGGTCGAGACAGCGCAGGACGGCGTCGGGGTCCTTGGCGAACGCTTCGTAATAATCCGTCCAGTACCCGCCGAAGGGCATGCGGATGAAATCCACGCCGTATTCCTTCAGCTTGGCGAAGGCGCCGACGAACGGGGTATGGTTGTAATCGTCATACCAATAATGGGCAAACGCGCCGAAATAGTTCACGCCGAAACCGCAGAACCGTTTTCCGGCGAGCTCGATCTCACCCCCGTCGGCGACGTGCAGACCGAGGTGCGACGGGTTCCTGTCGCGTGGCGCGGGAAGCTCGTAATCAAAGAAAGCCGACATGGTTTGTTCTCCCGTGGTTGTAAGATCGGATTCTCTGTCTTCCCCGGGCAGCTCCTCTCCGGGGGTCTCGTCCGACGATGGCGTTTCATCCGCCGGGATGCTTTCGGACGCCGCAGTCGTCTCCGCCGGAGGCCGGCTTGTGCATGACGCAAGCGCGACGGACATGATGAAAAGCCATGCGGCGACGCATACGAGCAGGATCTTTCCCGCAGGAGCATTTCTGCGGACCGATCTGACTTTGCTGTGCATCGGCACTTCTCACACCCGGACGTTCAGCGTCACGGCGGAGAAGGCGGGAACGGTCACGGTCCCGTCGAAGGGGACGGTCTCCCGCTTGAGCGCGACACGGTCCGGATCGTCGTAGGTGTTGTGCGCGTGGGGATCGTCCGCCGTGAGGGTGATGATCTCCGCCTCCTGCGCGGGCGTGAGCTCGGAGAAGTTCAGCCGCACGTCCGCCGCCTCGGTCACGCTGAGGTTGGCGAGCGTGACGGTGAGCGTCCCGTCCTTCACCGACGCGCTGACGGAGAGGCCGGGGAGCCCGTATTTCTCCCGTGCGATCTCCCCGCGGTCGCCGGATACCCGGAGCGCATCGCCGCCCATGTGGCTCTTCATCATGTCAAAGACGTGATACGTCGGCGTCGTGATGAGGTGTTCCCCGCCCGCGAGGAAGAGGCAGTGGAGGTTGTTCACGAGCTGCGCGACCGTCGCCATCTTGATTTTTTCGGCGTGGTTGTTGAAGAGGTTGAGCGTCGCCGCCGCCACGATGCCGTCGCGCATGGTGGACTGCTGCTCGAAGAGGTTCTGCACCCCGTTCGGATTGTTCGGCGCGGGCTCGATGCCGTATTCCTTCATGTGCGTCGAAGGCCCGGTGCCGCCCCGGTGCCAGCATCCCCACTCGTCGATGACGAGCCGCGCGCGCTTCTCCATGCCGTAGCCGACGACGAAGCCCCAGTTCCGCTCGATCGCCCGCTCGACGTCGAGGGCCTGCCGCAGCTGACGGTACCACTCCTCCTCCGTGAAGGTTACCGCACCGCCCGCCGTGCCGCAGTAGAAGTGCAGGGACAGCCC
>JAFYBI010000106.1 GCA_017540285.1 Clostridia bacterium
AGCGTGCGATGGCGCTGCAGCTCGACCGGCACAGCCACCTCGTCCTCATGATCGAGCTCGACGAAGGCGACAGGCGCTTTACCTGGTGCCATCAACTGGCGTCGGAATCCGCGTCCCGCATCGCGCAGGTCATCGACACGGCGACGGAGGGCGCGCGATTTTCGCGGGAAGAAAAGATCCGGCTGCTCAAAAAGATCCCCGCGCTCTTCGATCTGCTCTGGGACGACGGCGACTACGCCCACAACTATCTGACCGTCGCCTCGGCATGGTGGCGGATCGCGCATCTTTCACTGAAGGGCGGGGAGATCGACGAGGCGTTCCGTGCCCTCGGGGAGGTCGCGCGCTTCTCGACCCTCTACGACCGCATCGAAGGCCGCCTGACGCGCTGCACCTCTCCGCTCTTCGAGGGCGAGGCTTTCCTCTCCGGGGGCAGGCTCCCGGGGATGGGAACGTATTCCGGCGACTATGCCCGCGCGATCCGCCGGATGCCGGAATTCGACGCCGTCCGGGACGACGAACGCATGACGCCGATCCTCACGCTCCTCGATGACGTCCACGCGGAAATGCTGGCACGCTCGGAGAACCGGCCGACCTGGACGCCCGATCCGACGGGAAAACAGACGCCGCCGGACCGCGACACCGTCCTCGCCGCGTACCGCACGGCCTTTGACGAGATGACGGCGGCGATGCGGCGGGGCGACTACGACCGGGAGAGCGGCTGGAAAGAAGCGGAGCGTGCGGCGGAGGCGTTCTTCGTCTTCGGGCATCCGTCGGACGAGGAGATCCGCTCGGTCTTTCTCGATTTCGCCTCCTGCGGGGAGATCCTGCCCGCACCGTTCGGCAGCGAGACATCCGGGATCCTCTCGTGGATCGCGGACAGCGAACGGGATCGCTTCCCCCGCGCGTTCGAGATCCTCGAGGAGCTTGAGAGGACCGTGCTTCCGCCGGCGTTCATCCAGGAAAAGATTTATCCGCCGCATCCATGAAAATCGGACCGTCTCCGGACGGTCTTTTTCATGTAATTTTGCAAAACCGGGTGCAAATCGCGGAAAAATATGCTATAATCGAAGCAACACCACACCGGAGGGCATTCCCATGAAATTCACGAAAGGCTACTGGATGAACCGGCCCGGCGTCGAGGCGTCGGACACGGTGCAGATCCGCGAGGCGCGTTTCGACGGCGCGTCCCTCTATCTCTACGCAGTCAACTACGGCTATGACAGCCGCGCGATGGGCGGCCCGATCCTCGAGCTGACCGTCTCGACGCCCGCCCCCGACATCATCCGCCTCGAGGCCGTTCATTTCGCGGGCTCCCGTCGGAAGGAACCGGCATTCGAGCTCTGCGAGACCCCCGTCGCGCCCGTCTGCACTGAGGACGGGAACACGCTGACTTACACGAGCGGCGCGACCTCCCTCGTCATCACGAAGAATCCGGCGTCCTTCACCTATTTCCATGAGGGAAAGAAGCTCACGTCGGTCGGCAGCCGGTTCGGACATGCGATGATCTCCTATCTCAGCACCCCGGACGGCCCTTTCATGCGCGGGCAGCTCGATCTCGGGATCGGGGAGCACGTCTACGGCTTCGGCGAGCGGTTCACGCCCTTCGTGAAGAACGGGCAGGTCGTCGAATGCTGGAACGAGGACGGCGGCACCTGCACGGACATCGCCTACAAGAACATCCCGTTCTACCTCACGGACCGCGGCTACGGCGTGTTCGTCAACTCCTCCGACGCCGTCTCCTTCGAGGTCGCCTCCGAAATGGTCACGCGCGTCCAGTTTTCCCTGCCGGGCGAAAAGCTCGATTTCATGGTCATCGGCGGCGGGAACATGGAGAACGTGATCAAGCGGTACACCGCGCTCACCGGACGCCCCGCCCTGCCGCCGCGCTGGTCCTTCGGCCTCTGGCTCACCTCGTCCTTCACGACGTCCTATGACGAGGCGACCGTCCTCTCGATGGTCGACGGGATGCTGGCGCGCGACATCCCCCTCTCCGTTTTCCACTTCGACTGCTACTGGATGCGCGAGAACGAGTGGTGCGGCTTCGAGTGGGACAAAAACGTCTTCCCGGACATCCGCTCCCTCATCGCGAAGCTGCACGACCGGGGTCTCCGCGTCTGCGTGTGGATCAACCCGTACATCGGGCAGAAGACCCCGACCTTCCGCGAGGCGATGGAGGGCGGCTATCTTTTGAACCGCCCGAACGGCGACGTCTGGCAGACGGATCTGTGGCAGGCCGGCATGGGCGTCGTCGACTTCACGAATCCCGCGGCATGGGCGTGGTATCAGTCCAAGCTGCGCGGGCTGCTCGAAGACGGCGTCGATTGCTTCAAGACCGATTTCGGCGAGCGCATCCCGACGGACGTCGTCTACTTCGACGGCAGCGATCCCCGGAAGATGCACAACTATTACAGCTACCTCTACAACAAATGCGTGTTCGAGCTGCTCGAAGCGGAGCGCGGCGAAGGCGAAGCCTGCCTCTTTGCCCGGAGCGCGACAGTCGGCGGGCAGAAGTTCCCGGTGCATTGGGGCGGCGACTGCAACTCAAACTACCTCTCGATGCACGAATCCCTCCGGGC
>JAFYBI010000007.1 GCA_017540285.1 Clostridia bacterium
CGTCATGAAGACCTATGCCGAAACGCTCTCGATCGACGTGAACGGCGACGGGAAGATGAACGCGGACGATATGTACGGCTATTCGACCGACTCGACCAACTTCATCTCCGGCTACATGGCGGCGTTCGACGCGGACGTCACGGTGAAGGGCGACGACGGCATTCCGGTGCTCGCCATCAGCAACGAGAGCTTCATCGACAAGTTCATGGCCCTCTATCAGTTCATCCGCGTCGATCCGTGCGTCTACCTCACGACCGAGGAGGGCAGCATGATCGGCGATGACCGCGAGGCGGCGAAGGTCTTCCGGGAAGCGCGCGCCCTCATGCTTGCCGATATCCTCGGGAACGCTGCCGCCCTGCGCGAGCTCGACTTCGACTTCGGCATCATCCCCTATCCGAAGTATACCGAGGAGCAGGCGAATTACCACACCACCGCGTGGGACGCCTACAACCTGTACAGTGTGCCGCGCACGGCGGATCTCGATTTCACCGGCGTCGTGACGGAGAACCTCGCGGCGCGTTCGTTCCAGTTCATCCTGCCCGCGTTCTATGACAAGGCGCTTCTCTCGAAGTACGCCCGCGACGAGGACAGCGCGGAGATGATCGGCCTGATCCGCGCCGGCGCGACGTACAACTTCGGCGTCGTGAATTCGCCCCACATCGGCTCTCCCGGACACATCTGGCGCGATCTCGTCACCTCGGGGAGCGACAACATCGCCTCGAAGACCGGCAAGAACGAAAAAGCCATCGTCAAGTCGCTTGAGAAATTCCTCGACAAGACCTACATCAACGGGGACTGATCCTTTGCAGGGAAAAGGACCGCTGCGGAAAACAGCGGTCCTTTTTGACGGTTTGATTCATTTCACGTGCGCCCCGATCCAGTCGGCGAGGTACGCGTAGACCTTTTCCCGGTCGTCTTCGTTCAGGATCTCGTGGCGGTCGCCGGGGACGATCTTCGCCGTCACGTCCGTGAACTCGAGCCGCCGGTATTCCGCCGCGACCTTTTCCACCGCGGCTTTTCCCCCGACCGGATCGCGCTCGCCGGAGATCACGAGGATCGGCAGGGTGCGCCGGATCCCGTCGTAACCGTCTTCCTCGGCGACGGCGGCGAGGATCGCGAGGAAGTCCCGGTACGCGCCGGCAGTGAAGCGGAACCCGCAGAGCGGATCGGCCTCGTAGTCCGCGATGTTCTGCCGCCGCTTCGAAAGCCAGCCGAGCCGCCCGTCCTCCGGGAACGCCTTTTCGTTCCGGCCGACGATGATACGGTCGAGGAGCGGGGAGGCTGCCCTCTCGCCCCTGACGCGGCAGATCGCGCGTGAGAGCCGTTTGCCGAAACCGGCGGCGGGATTTGGGAACCAGCCCGTTCCCATCAGGATGGCCCCCGCGATCTCCCCGCCGTAAAGGGGGAGATACCGCCTCACAAAGAAGGATCCCATGCTGTGCCCGACGAGGAAGACCGGACAGCCGGGGAAGCGCCGCTTCGCTTCGAGGGTGACGGCGTACAGGTCGCGGATGAGGGCTTCCGAGGCGTCCCCTTCGGCGAAGAAGCCGCGGTCGCGCTCGTCCGTCACGCTCTCCCCGTGGCCGAGATGGTCGTGGCCGACGACGGCGATCCCGCGCGCGGCGAGGTAGTCGGCGAAGGCACCGTACCGTCCGATGTGTTCCATCATGCCGTGCGCGATCTGAAGAACGGCCCGGGGCTCCCCGTCCGCGGGTCGGATCACGGCGTGGATGCGTCTCCCATCGGCGGCGGAGGGCAGGGTGATGTCTTCTCGGTCCATGGCGGTCACCCGTGATCCCCGAAGCGTTCGGCCCAGCGCGCGGCGTGGGAGACCCATTCGCCGATCGCGGGATCGGACCACTTCGGAACGCCGCAGCGCGTGATGTCGTTCCCGAGCGCGACTCCGTGCGGGGCGTCCGGGTAGATGTGCATCTCGAAGAGCAGGCCGGCCCGGCGGTACGCGTCCGCGAGGATCAGCGAATTGCGCACGTCGACGGATTGATCGTTCGAGGTGTGGACGAGGAAGAGCGGGGAGGACTGCGCGTCGACCGCCAGCTCGATGCTCGCCGTCCGGTACATCTCCTCGGTCGGGGTGTCGGTGCACCAGAGATTGCGGATGGTGCCCTCGTTGCGGAACGCGTCCGCGCCCGTCACGACCGGGTAGACGAGCATGATGCCGTTCGGACGGTTCATGCCCGCGGGAATGCCGGCTTCAGTGACCTCGGGGCGGTTCCACATCGTGCCGAGGCAGCCCGCGAGGTGCCCGCCCGCCGAAAAGCCCACCGCGAAGACCGCGTCGGGATCGATCCCGTATTCCCGGGCGTTCTCCCGGATGTGGACCATGGCGCGCGAGGCCTCGATCAGCTGGGCCGGATAGGTCTTCTTCCGTCCGACGGTGTAGTGCAGCACGAAGGCGTTATAGCCCTCGGCCATAAACGCGAGCGCGATCGGTTCGCCCTCCCGGTCCGAGCAGACCGCACCGTAGCCGCCGCCCGGGATCACGAGGATCGCCCGACGGGTGAAGCCGCCGAGCGGATCGGCGAGATAAGCGTCCAGATACGCGTCGGGATTGCTCTCTTCGAGCGGGATGCGTTTGAGCAGCATGCCGTGCCTCCTTTATTCGCCCGCGATCGCGCAGGACTCGAAGAGGATGCTCGGGCAGGCGATCGAGCGGTATTCCCAGTCGAGGTCCGCGCCGACGGCGGTGACCTTCTTCATCAGATCGAGGAAGTTTCCGGCCGCCGTGATGAGCGCGGCGCCGCGGTCCCGACGGCCGTTCTTCACGAGATAGCCGAAGCACTGAAGCGAGAAGTCCGTCGTCACGTGGTTCAGCCCGGCGTGAAGCCCCGCGAGCCGCGTGATGACGAGCCCGTCGCCCATCTCTCGGCACAGCTCCTCGAGCGATTTTTCGCCCGGGAGGATGCAGCAGTTCATCGGGCGGACGGAGGGTGCGGAGGCGTACCCGGATTTGAAGCCGTTGCCCGTGCTCTCCGTGCCCATGCGCGCGGCGGATTTCGTGTTGTGCAGGGCCTGCCGGAACACGCCTCCGTCCACCAGCGTCTTGCGGCGCGTCGGGCAGCCCTCGTCGTCGTAGTTCGCGACGGAGAGGCAGTCGAGGTTCTTTGGATCGTCGACGACCGTGATCTTGTCGGAGAAGATCGCCGTGTCCGCCTTGTCTTTGAGCGGGGAGAGGCCCTTGCCGATGAGATCGCCGGAGAACATGTCCGTGAGCGCGCCGAAGAGGGAGGTCATCGCGCGCCGCTCGAAGATCACCGGGTACTGGCCTGAGGGGATCGGACGGCTGCCGAGCTCTTCGACGGCGTTCTCGAGCGTCTTTTTCGCGATCTCGGCGGGATCGATCTCTGAGAGATCGGACACGACTTCGATGTGGAAGCCGTCCTTCACCTCGCCGTTTTCCTCGACCGCGACGCCCGCGTAGAGGATCTGCGACCGGCTCGCGTCGGTGACGTGCAGGCCCTTTGAATTCGTGATATCGCGGGAATCCTCGGATTCGTTCCATCCGATCTCCGTGACCTGCTTCACGCGCGGATCGGCCGCCTTGATCGCCGCTTCCGTGGCCGCGAGCTTGTCCCGGATCTCCTCCATCGACGGCTTGACCCACACGGCGCGGCTCTTCACCTCGTCGGTCGTCTCGGGCGCGCGGAGCTCGTCCGTGTCCTTCGAGGAGACGAGCTTCGCCTGCTCGATCAGCATGGCGATCGTCTCGTCGATCTTGCCGTCGTCCACCGCTTCGAGCGCGAGGTTTGCCGCCTTGCCGTCCACGATCGCGCGGATCGAGGTGCCGAGGACCGAGGAGGTCCCGAAGGAATCCATCTGTCCGTCGAACCACGCGACCTTGCGCTCCGCTGACTGGCCTTCGTAGATTTCAAGCCCTTCGACGCCCATGTCGAGCGCGCGGGCGATCCATTTCTGCTTATTCATTTGCCGTACCTCCTACCGTGATGGAAGAAACGCGGATCGCGGGCTGGCCGACGTCCGTGGGGATGGAGCCGCTCGACGAGCCGCACATGCCCTGACCGCGTTCGAGATTGTCGCTGACCCGGTCGATGCCCAAAAGGATCTCCTGCCCCGTGCCGATGAGGGACGCGCCTTTGACCGGGCAGGTGATCTTCCCATTCTCGATCAGGTAGCCCTCGCGGACGGAGAAGTTGAACTCGCCCGTCATCGGGTTGACCGAGCCGCCGCCCATCTTCTTCGCGTACAGGCCGCGCTCCACGCCCTCGAAAAGGGATTCGAAGGAGTCCGTCCCCGCGCAGATGAAGGTGTTCGACATGCGGGAGGTCGGTTCGAATTCGTAGGACTGGCGGCGGGAGGACCCGGTCGGTTCCATGCCCATGCGCCGTCCGTTCAGGCGGTCGATCATGTAGGATTTCAGGATGCCGTTTTCGATGAGGACCCGGCGCCGCTGCGGCGTTCCCTCGTCGTCCACGTTCTCGCTGCCCCACGCGCCGGGGATCGTGCCGTCGTCCACCGCCGTGACGCAGGACGCCGCGATCTGCTGCCCGAGCTTGCCCGCAAACACGCTCTGGTTTTTGGCGACGCCGGTCGCCTCGAGGGAGTGGCCGCACGCCTCGTGGAAGATGACGCCGCCGAATTCGTTGTCGATGACGACGGGCATCTTCCCGGACGGGCAGTCCTTCGCCGAGAGCATGACGACGGCCGAGCGCGCCGCTTCCTCACCGACGGATTCCGGCGTTTTCTCCTCCCAGTATTCGAGGCCCTTGCCCGCGCCGGGGTTGTAGCCGCCGCTCTGGAAGTTGTCGCCCTCCGCCGCGTAGGCTTCGATCATCAGGCGGGTCCGGACGCGCGTATCGGCGACGAGGCGGCCTTCGCTGTTCGAGATCTGCACGGACTGGCGCACGTTGAGAAGGCGGCCCTGCGTCTTGACGATGCGGCTGTCGTACGCCTTCGCGGCGCGTTCGCTGCGGAAGACGAGCGCAGCCTTGTCCGCCAGCGGGACGGTTTCGAAGTCGATCTTCACGGGGTTGTTGTTCTCGTATTCGACGGGCGTGAGGGTGACGGCGACCGCCTTTTCACCGGGACCGTAGGTCTTGCCGAGCGCGGCTCGGAGGTCCTCGATCATCGGGATGAGGTGTTCGTCGTCCGTGTGATTGGTGTAGCCGTAGACCGACTGCACGCCGCGGTAGAGCCGGATGCCCGCGCCGCTTTTCAGGGTGCGGTTCACGCTCTCCACCTCGGCGTTGAGGGAGGAGACGGTCTCCGAGATCTCCTCCTCTTCGTAGATCTCCGCGAAATCCGCGTCGCTCATGAGGCAGAGCGAGAGATACCGCGCGAGGGTTTCCTTTTGAAGCATAATGTCCTCCTCGGATGATATTTCGCTTCATTATAGCATGGGGAAGCCGACTTGTCAAGCCGCCGCCGGATGCCGGACAGTGCCCGGGGACACGAAACGGACTCACCGTCGGCACCGAAAGCTGTGCCCTCAAAGGTTTTACCGTTCTCCAATACCAGATACCGTTTGTTGCTCATAAAGCCTCCTTCACGGAATATCTTCCTAAAAAAGGGGGCATTTCTCCTATAAAAGAAAAGCCCCA
>JAFYBI010000107.1 GCA_017540285.1 Clostridia bacterium
AGTATTAATATATCTTTGAAAGAGGAAGCACTCTTTTTTTACCATTCAGGAGACCATAATGCCTATCCACAACTTTTCAGAAATGATCTCCCGCATCGGCGCGGGAAAGAAGCGCACCGTCGCGGTCGCGGCGGCGCATGACGTGCAGACGCTCGAGGCGGTCCTCAGGGCAAATGAAGAGGGCCGGCTCGATTATATGCTGACGGGCCATAGGGAGGAGATCTTCGCAATCGGGCGGGAGCTCGGGCACGAGATCCCCGAGGATCGGGTCGTCCTGGCGGAGGCGGAGCAGGAGTGCGCGTTCGAAGCGGTGCGGCTCATCCGCGAGGGGCGGGCGGATTTCCTTCTGAAGGGCTACCTTCAGACCGGGACGCTCTTAAAAGCCGTGCTCAATAAGGAGACGGGCATTTCCCTCGGGCAGCCGATGTCGCATACGGCGCTTCTGGAGATCCCGAAGTACCATAAGATCCTGGGCGTGACGGACGGCGGCATGATTCCTGCGCCGGACCTTGAGATGAAGAAAGCGATCCTCCGAAACGCCCTCGAGATGTTCCGCGGGCTGGGCTATGAAAAGCCGGTGGTCTGCGTGGCCTGCGCGTCCGAGGTGGTCTCGCCGAAGATCCAGGAGACCGTGGACGCGGCGGCATTGAAGGAAGCGGCGCTTGCGGGCGAGTTCGGCAAATGCATCGTCGAAGGGCCCATTTCCCTGGACCTCTCGGTGAACAAGGCTTCCGCGGAGCACAAGCATTACGACAGCCCCGCGGCGGGCGAGGCGGACATTTTACTCGTGCCGAACATCACAGCGGGCAATATGTTCGTGAAGGGTCTTCTGGAGTTCGCGGGCGCGAAGATGGCCGGTCTGGTCGTCGGCGCGAAGTGTCCGATCGCGCTGAACTCGCGGAGCGCGACGGATGAAGAGAAGTACGCGGCCTTGATGGCCGCGGCGGGGATGATCCCCGAAGAATAAAACTGCAGCAAATACATGGATCTTTTAGGAGCAGAGATGAAGGACACCTATCGCATTCTGGTGATCAATCCGGGTTCCACGTCGACACGCGTGGCCCTCTATGAGAACGACCGGCAGATCTTCAACGAGAAGATCGTGCACTCCGGCGAGGAGATCACAAAATATCCTTCCGTGCTGGATCAGCTGGACATGCGTGTCGCGGCGATCGATCAGATGCTCGCCTCTCACACGGAAGAGATGAAAGAACTGGACGGTGTGGTCGGCCGCGGCGGCCTTTTGCCCGGCCTCTCTCCGGGCGGCTATTATGTGAACGACACGATGGTGGACGTGATCCTGAGCGGCAAGGCGAGCCCCCATGCTTCGAATCTGGGCGCACTGATCGCGGACCGCATCGCGAAGGAACGCGGCATTCCGGCAGTCATTTACGACGCCGTCTCGGCGGACAGCATGACGGAAGTTTCCCGCATCACCGGCCTTCCCGGCGTCCGCAGAACCAGTTTCTGTCACGTCCTGAACAGCCGCGCCATGGCCCGGAAGTACGCGGAGAGCCAGGGGAAAAAGTACGAGGACATGCGGCTTCTGGTTGCCCACCTCGGCGGCGGCATTTCCATTTCCGCACACAAATACGGACGTATCGTGGACATCATTTCCGACGACAGCGGCCCGTTCTCGCCGGAACGCGCCGGCTCGGTGCCGCTCCTCACGGTCATCGATCTCTGCTACAGCGGAAAATACACCAAGGAACAGATGAAACGCGAGGTGAGAGGACAGGGAGGCCTTCGTGCGCTCCTCGGCACCTCCGACAGCCTGGAGATCGAGAGACGGATCCAGTCCGGCGACGAATACGCGACGCTTTGCTACGACGCGCAGGCCTACCAGATCGCGAAGGGCATCGGAAACCTCGCGCCCGCGCTGGAATTCCGCATCGACGCGGTCATTCTGACCGGCGGCCTCGCCTATTCCGCGATGCTCACCGACCGGATCCGCTATTACCTCGGACCCATTGCGCCGATCGTGGTGCTTCCGGGCGAAAATGAGATGACTGCCATGGACCTCGGGATGCTCCGGATCCTCAGGGGCGAGGAAAAGGCCAAAGAATACACTTACAAGGGAGAAGAGTGACATGATCTCAAAGCAGATGGAGAAGTACGGTTCGACGCGCTCCTGCATCCGGGAGCTGTTCGAGTTCGGACGCCGGATGAAGGCGGAGAAGGGCGAGGACGCGGTCTTCGACTTCAGCCTCGGGAATCCGAGCGTCCCCGCGCCGAAAGAGGTGAACGAGGCGATCGTGGAGATCCTCCGGACGAAGCCGTCCATTCAGGTGCACGGCTACACCTCGGCGGTCGGTCTGGACGCAGCCCGCGACGCGGTCGCTCAGGATCTCAATGCCCGATTCGGGACGCATTATACCAGGGATGCCTTCTACATGTCGGTCGGCGCGGCGCTCGCGCTCACCTCGGTCTGCAAGGCGCTGACCCTCGGGCCGGAGACGGAATTCCTCACCTTCGCGCCGTACTTCGCGGAATACAGCGTGTTTTCCACGGTCGCCGGCGCACGCTTCAAGGCGATTCCGCCGAATCCGCCGACTTTCCAGCCTGACGCGGAGGCCCTCCGCGCGGCGCTCACCCCGAATACGCAGGGCGTTATCATCAATTCGCCGAACAATCCTTCGGGCGTCGTGTTCACCGAGGAAAATCTCCGTGCGGTCGCGGAGGTTCTCGTCGCGAAGGAAGAAGAGTACGGCCATCCGATCTACCTCCTAAGCGACGAACCCTACCGTGAACTGGTCTATGACGGCGCGGTTGTTCCGCACCTTCCTCTTCTGTATAAGAATACAGTCATCTGCTATTCGTTCTCGAAATGCCTGTCGATGCCCGGCGAACGCATCGGCTACGTTCTGATGCCCGACGAGATCGACGACTGCGAAGCGATGCGCTATGCGGTCGCCGGCGCCGCCCGCCAGCTCGGTTCGGTCTGCGCGCCGTCTCTTATGCAGCAGGTCATCGCCCGCACTGCGCATCTCCGCCCGGACCTCGCCTCTTACGAGAAGAACCGCGCGCTCCTCTACGGCGCGCTCACGAAGATGGGATACAAATGCGTCCGCCCGGACGGTGCCTTCTATCTCTTCATGGAAGCGCCCGGCGGGGACGCGAAAGCATTTTCCGAAGCCGCGAAGGAGAAGGGGCTTCTTCTGGTCCCGGCCGACGACTTCGGCTGCCCCGGGTGGCTCCGCGCGTCCTACTGCGTGGACTACGACATGATCGTCCGGTCACTGCCGGCATTTGAAAAAATGATGGAGGAATTCAACGCATGAAACAGCTTCTTTCAGGAAATGAAGCGGCCGCCCGCGGCATTTACGAGGCCGGCATCCGCCTCTGCGCCGCCTACCCGGGCACACCTTCGACAGAGATCCTGGAAACGGTCCGGGACCAGTTCCACGACGACGTCTACGCGGAGTGGGCGCCCAATGAGAAGGTGGCTTTCGAAGTGGCCTTCGGCGCCGCCATCGCCGGCACGCGCTCCCTGACCGCCATGAAAATGGTCGGCCTGAACGTGGCGGCCGATCCTTTGTTCACGTCCGCCTACCTCGGCGTCGGCGCCGGCTTCGTCATCGTGTCCGCCGACGACCCGAGCATGCATTCGTCGCAGAACGAGCAGGACAACCGCCATTACGCTCGCGCAGCGAAGATCCCCATGGTCGAGCCCGCGGACAGCCAGGAGTGCAAGGACTTCATGAAGGAAGCCGTGCACATCTCCGAACAGTTCGACACGCCCGTCCTCTACCGCGTGACCACCAGGATCGACCACTCAAAGTCTCTCGTGGAGCTCGGCGAACGCGAAGAAGCCGCCCCGGTCCCCTATAAGCGCGACCCCCGAAAATACGTCGCCTCCCCGGCGAACGCCTTCCGGAAGCACCCGGAACTCGAGGCGCGGCATGAGGCGCTGGAG
>JAFYBI010000108.1 GCA_017540285.1 Clostridia bacterium
ATGAAATGGAAAGGCTACAAGCTGGTAGAGCCGCCGATCACCGCACGGAGCAATTTCCTGCGGGATGTGGAGGTGCCTTATGGCGCAGACGACTACGACTGCTAAACCGCCGAAGGTGTATGTGGCGGTCAAAGCTGATTTCAGAGAAGACGGCGTCATGCTCCCCAGGGAGATCACCTGGGAGGACGGCCGCAAATATGAAATAGACCGTGTAACCGATATCCGGCAGGCCGCGGCGATGAAGGCCGGCGGTCAGGGCGATCGCTACACGGTCCTGATCGGCGGACAGCAGAGTTATCTTTTCTTCGAACGCAGCGCGAACCTCACCGGGAACAACATAGGGCGCTGGTTCGTGGAACGGAAGCAGCCGTGAGGGGATCGGCCGCGTCAGACAGACGCGGGCCTTCCGGCGATCCCCATTGAAACAGGCGGAGCAATATGATCATTCATCTTCCATACGGGAACAGCGAGCAGGTCTGGGATGCCCCGGAAAGGGCGAAGATCCTGACTTCCGGCGTGGACCGGCTGAAGAGCAGCGCAGACGGACGTGAGATCGTGCGGGACGCCGCGGAGCATCCGATCGGCAGCCCCCGGCTGCGGGAGCTGGCGGCGGGAAAGAAGACCTGCACCGTCATCATCAGCGACCATACCCGCCCGGTACCGAGCCGGGATATCCTTCCGGTCATGCTGGAGGAGCTGCGGGCCGGGAATCCGGACATCGACATCACGCTGCTGGCGGCGACGGGCTGTCACCGCCTGACGACGGCAGAAGAGCTGAAAAATAAGGTCGGGGAGGAGATCGCCTCGAAGGAGCGCATCGTCGTCCACAACTGTCAGAAAAACAATGTTGAGATCGGAACGCTTCCCTCCGGCGCACCGCTGGTCATCGACCGCCTGGCGGCGGAGACAGATCTGCTGGTCTCGGAAGGATTCATCGAGCCGCACTTTTTCGCCGGTTTTTCCGGGGGGCGTAAAAGCGTCTTGCCGGGGGTCTGCGACCGCGTCACAGTCCTTGGGAACCACTGCAGCATGTTCATCGACAGTCCCTGCGCCCGCACCGGCGTTCTGCAGGGCAATCCGATCCACCGCGACATGGTCGCGGCGGCGCGGATGGCAAAACTTGCCTTCATCGTGAACGTCGTGATCGACGAGAAGAAAAAGACGGTGGCGGCATTTGCCGGCGACTTCGAGCAGGCCCATCTGAAGGGCACCGAGCTGCTGCGGGAATACTGCGCGGTGAAGGCGGTCCCGGCGGACATCTCGGTCACCACGAACGGCGGCGCGCCGCTGGATCAGAACATTTACCAGTGCGTCAAGAGCATGACGGCTGCGGAAGCGACGACACGGCCGGGAGGCGTCATCATCCTGTGCGCGGAATGCGCTGACGGGACAGGAGGGGAAGGTTTCTACCGCTCCCTGCGCGACTGTGAGAGCGTGGAGGGCCTGTACGACCGGTTTATGCAGACCCCGCAGAACAAAACGATCCCCGATCAGTGGGAGAGCCAGATCCTGGCCCGCATCCTGAAGGCGCATCCCGTCATCATGATCACGAATCCGAAGCTGGAAACGACGGTGAAGGAGATGAAGATGCGGTACGCAGCCACGGTCGAGGAGGCGTTTGAGACAGCCTGCTCCCTCGTCGGAGCCGAACCGGACGTCACCGTCATCCCCAACGGGATCGCCGTGATCGTCGAAGCGTGACGGCACCGCGCAATGCATCCGAACCGAATCACGAAAACGCCCGCCGGACCGGAAATCCGACGGGCGTACATTTGTTTACAGCGATTTGACGAGCGGCTTGTACTTCCGGATCAGGTCCGCGTTCGCTTCGTCGCCGTGCTCGGTATTGGCCGACGCGAAGATTTCCGCGGGACGTCCGGCCTCCCCGCACAGCTGGGCCGCACGGCAAACGACCGCCTCCATGATCATCGCGCCGATCACGGTCGACGTCGCGCCGACCATCGTACCGCCGATCTCCACCGAAGCGTCGCCGTAAGCCCCCATATTGTCGATCACCACGTCGCACACGTCCATGAGCTTCTTTCCCTCGGGATGGCGCGAGGTCATCCGCCGGCTGTGCGCGATGTTCGGGATGCAGACTGTCGACAGCCCGCGGCGCTTCGCCTCGACCGCCATATCGACGGCGACGGTGTTGCACCCGGAGTTCGAAAAGAGGAACATCACGCCGCCGTATTTCACCGCGTCGATGTCGTCGAGAAGGGATGCCGCAAGGGCAGGCATCCGCTCGAAGACCGAGGAACGGGCGGCGGCCCGGTGGAGCATCAGGGCGTCTTCGAGGATCGGGCAGACCCGCGCGAGCCCTCCGGCACGATAGAAGATCTCCTCGGCGAGCATGTGGGAGTGCCCCGTGCCGAAGGTAAAGAGAAAGCCGTCCGAAAGGAGCGCGTCCGCCGCGAGATGCGCCGCGCGCTCGATCCCCTCCGCCTGTGTTTCACGGACCCGCGCAGCCAGCGCGATCACGTTTTCCATATAGGTTTCCGATGCGATCATGATGCATTACTCCTTTGCTGTTGATTTTTTCCCGACAGGGATGCCGCGTAGTCTGCCGCCGCTTCTTCCGCGCTCAGGGGCGGCACGGCGATGTCAACACCGCCCGCGAGCTTCCGCAGTGTCCCTTCAAAGCGTCCGCGGACGCGCTCATTGCGGATCAGTACGCTCCCCCAGATCCCGACCGTGCGGGACCCGGACCAGCGGACAAGGTGCGCGGCGATCTCCGCCAGCCCGTCGGCGGCGTCGCGGAGGATCGCAGCTGCGGTTTCGTCGCCCCGATCCGCGCAGCGGGCGACCTCGAGGGAGAAAGCGGCGATGTCAGGCTTCGGGTCGCCGTACAGGACGGGGATCAGGCGGCGCGGAGAGGTGACGCCAAAGTATCCGAGCAGGGCGCCGGTCAGGGCTGTCGGCCCACCGAGCCCGTCGGCGGCTCGAAGGGCGGAACGGATGGCGCGGACTGCGATCGTATAGCCGCTCCCCTCGTCGCCGGTCAGCCGTCCCCAGCCGCCTGCGGTGCGGATCTCTCCGGCTGCGTTCCGCGCGATGCCCATCGAGCCCGTTCCGGCGATCACAAGGACCGCGGGGCCGTCCCGCTTCAGTCCCGTGAGGGTAATAAAGGCGTCGCTGCGCGCGTATACGGGGAAGGAAAGCCGCTCCGACAGGATCGCGTAGAACCTCCCCGCCGCCTCGTCGTCCGTTTCCGCCGCGTCGTCGAGTGAGGGATCGGCGATGCCCATGGCCGTGATCCGTACAGCGGGGATGCCGAGCGCAGCGAGTCCTTCCGCGAGATGAAGCGCGGCCTTTTCGGGAGGGATGTTGCGGTAATTGAGAGGCCCCGAGTCCGCTTCCGCGATGCGGACCCCGTTTTCAAAGGCGGCGAGCCGGGTCACGGTCCCGCCCCAGTCTGCTCCGATACAGATCACATGTGCCTCCTTCTCTCCCGCTTCTCTTGACTTTTCCGTATGAAGATGCTATACTGTTTCCGTAATGAATTCTCTCGGGAGGTTATGATGAACAAAATCTCTTGCGGTTTCGCGGACGGCCTCATCACGCCCGTCCTCAACGGCACCTTCCTCGACGGCTACGGCTTCCGCGTGACGCCCGCCGAGGAGATCCGGGATGAGCTGCACGCGAAGGTCATGGCGCTCGGCGACGGCGAGAAGACCTTCCTGATCTACTCGCTCGACCTGCTCGCGCTCAATCCCGACCTCTACAAGCTCGTATCGAGACAGATCGCGGCGGTCACCGGCGTTCCCGTCCCGCAGATCGCCCTGAACTTCATCCATACGCACTCCGCGCCCTGTGCCGGAGGGCTGGCGGAAATGCCGATCGACACCGACTACTTCGCGCATGTCGGCGACATCTGCGGGGAACTCGGCCTCCGCGCGATGGGCCGGCGGGTCCCCGGCTCATTCTGTGCGGAGATCCTGCCCGAGCGGCTGATCCACGCCTATAACCGGCGGCACCGCGACGTGTTCGATCCGCGCATCCGGGCTGCGGCGTTCCGCGATGAGTCGGGCACGCTGCGCGGGGTGATCTGCACGGCCAACTGCCACGCCGTCGTCAACCGCCGCATGTCGGTCTCCGC
>JAFYBI010000109.1 GCA_017540285.1 Clostridia bacterium
AATCCGTCCTCACCATCGTCGGCGACGCCGCGCGCAATAAAGCCCTGTACCTGAAGCTCGACGCCCCTGACGACATCCCGTGGGTGAAGGTCGACGCCCAGCGCATCAGCCAAATCCTCTTCAACCTCATCGGAAACGCCGTCAAATTCACCGAAAAAGGCGGCGTCACCCTGCATATCCGGTTCACGCCGGACGCGGACGGGAAGAAGACCGGACTGCTCGCCTTCACCGTGCAGGACACGGGCATCGGCATCGACAGGAGCCATTTCTCCGAACTCATGCAGCCCTTTGTGCGCATCCGTACGAAGAACCAGGTCGGCGGCACCGGGCTCGGCCTCTCCATCTGCAACCTCATGGCCGCGAAAATGGGCGGCAAGGTCAAGATCGACAGCGAACTCGGAGTCGGCAGCTCGTTCACGGTCGAGATCCCGCACGTCGAGTATCAGATCGAAGCGCCCGCCGAGCTTGAACAGAAGAGCGAGACGCACGCGCTGCCCGCGGACATGAATCTTTCCCTGCTTCTGGTCGACGACACCGAGTTGAACCTGAGGGTGCTGGAGGCGCTTTGCAGAAAACTCGGCGTCAGGAACATCGGCGCAGTCACGTCCGGCAAGGACGCCCTGGCGATGATGAACGATACCAGGTTCGATGCCGTGCTCACCGACGTGTGGATGCCGAACATGAGCGGACCGGAGCTCGCTACGGAGATACGCCGCAATCCGATGTGGCGCGACCTTCCGGTCTACGCCCTGACTGCCGACGTGGAGATGTCCAAGCGCGTGGATCCCGCGCCGTTTACCGGCATCCTGCTGAAGCCGCTCCGCACGGAAGATATCGCCGCCCTCCTGCAGAAGATCACCTCCGCGAGGAAGTGATCCCCCGGCCGGACCGTTCCCGAACTGTATTCTCCGTTTTTCCCGGACGAATGAGGAAGAACGTAAGCCCGCCGGGGGCATGATCTCTTCCTCCGTCTTTTCCCTGTTTCGAGAAGGAATGTGCCGTGTCTCCGAGGATTTGTTTCCTTGGAAACACGGCGTTGTTTTGATTGGCGGGACAATGGCCGCCGCCCATGTTTTTTATCCCCCGGCGGGACGATTGATGTTGCGCGCCGCCGCCGGGAGACGGGACTCGGTCAGATCACGGTCCGATAGCGGTAGGTCGGGTTCGGGCGGCCGGGCATCAGGCACTTCAGATTTGCGATGGATGCGGAGACGCCGAAGGATGCAGCCGTTTCCGGGAGGATGGCCTCGACGGTCTTCTGGAGGTCGTCCGGGGGCATCTGAACGCGCGCGTTGAGCGTCATCACTGCGGACGCGCCCTTCACGGCGGAATCGCCGCGCATGTTCACGGTGCCGCCGATGGAACCAACGTTGCCGAGGATGACTTTGCCGTCGCAGGCGAGCGAGAGTTTGACGTGTCCGATCTCCGCTTTGTCGGCGAGGAAGGCGTCTTTGAGCTTCGCGAGCAGGGATTCCGCAAACGCGTTCCATTCGGTGTCGGCCGTGCCGGAAAGATTGATCGCGGTGTTCAGCCACCCCAGGACGGCTTCCCCGTGGGCATAGCGGTCATAATCGACCTCGGTCAGATGCGCGCCGGGACGTCCGCCCGCGAGGATCTCGTCGATCCAGGCGTCGACGCCTGTTCCCTGAAGCGCGGAGACTGCCGAGGCGGGAGCGGTGAAATTCTGCTTCAGCAGGGC
>JAFYBI010000110.1 GCA_017540285.1 Clostridia bacterium
GAGGCTGGTCTTCATCTCCAGCCGGTCGTCCAGCACGAGAAGCCGGGAATCCGCCGCCATGAGAACCGTGCCATCCCGCTCCGCCAGGCGGGAACCCAGAATCGAAACGGTGACGATCTGATTCATGCCGACGCCGTACCGTTCCGCGCAGTTCACAGTCACCATCTCCGACCCGTCCGGCGCGCAGCGGCTGAGGGTGACCTCGGTCCTGTCCCCGTAGCGATAACTGCGCCAGAGAAAACCGGAAGAAGTGATGACCCCGTCAAAAGTCAGAAGCTCCGAGGAAGGGAGCGGAACGCTCGAAAGCATCTGCCCGTCCTTCGCATAGGTACAGAGCATCTTTTCTTCGGAGATCGGGAGACCGTCTTCATCTTCGATCAACTTGACAAGACAGACTGTTATGGCATCCGCCTCCGCGTCATAATAAGGATGAACAGCTCCGGAGACGCGGAACCCGTCGTCGTCTTCGGGGGAAAGCGTCCATTCCGCCCGGTAGACGCCCGTGAGGACACCGGACTCTTCCTCCGCGGACTCCTGCTTTTTCCCGCGCCCGCAGCCAAGGACGCAAAGGATGACAAGGATCGCCGCGATCCATCGGTAGGTTTTCATGATTCCGTCCTCCTGTTTGCCATATTCTCTGACGATTCGTTATTCCCTCCACCCGTCGATGCCGCGGCGTTCGAGCGCGCCGATGAGCTTTTCGGGCAGGCCGCGGTGCGTTCTGCCGAGGGTCTTCATGAGCTCCCGCATCTCTGCCCGGGCGGTGTTTCCGTCCTCGGGACAGGGGCTTTTCACCACGGGCAGGCCGGCGGCTCTCACCAGTGCGGAAATCTCGTATTCCCGGGCATAGATCAGGGGGCGGATCACCGAAATCCCGCGGTCTTCATATACTGTGACCGGCGAAAAGCTGCCGATCCGTCCGTCCTCGAAGAGCGAGAGCAGAAAAGTCGCAGCCGCGTCGTCGAGGTGATGCCCGAGCGCGAGCTTCGTGCCGCCCATCTCGCAGACGGCGTCCGTCAGAGCGCCCCGCCGCATCTTCGCGCAGAGGGAACAGGGGTTCTTCTCCCGCTTCCCCTCGAATACGATCGGCGCGATCTCGGTCCTGACGATCCGGTATGCGACGCCGAGCTCCCGGCAAAAGTCCGCGACGGGGGAAAAGAGGCCGTCCGTGTCCGGAAACCCGAGATCGACGGAGACGCCCGCGACTTCGTAGGCAGCGGGATAGAAGCGGCGCATGGCGGCGAGCGCGTACAACAGCGCCGCGGAGTCCTTCCCGCCGCTCAGACCGACGACGACGAGGTCGCCGCCCTCGATCATGCCGTAGTGCCCGCACGCGCGCCGGAGGGGGGACAGCAGTTTTTCCAGTTCTTTCATATCAATTTTCTGTTTTCAGAGAAAGCGGGGTATCCGGCCTTGAAAATCTACATCGATCAGGGACACAATCCCGAAAATCCCAATTCCGGCGCGGAGGGAAACGGCTTCCGCGAGCAGGATCTCGTCTATGAGATCGGCCAGCAGACGGCGGCGCGGCTCCGGGGCATGGGATTCGACGTCCGCCTCTCCCGTCCGACCGCAGAGACGCAGCTCGGGACCTCCGTCACGACCTCGCTCGCCGCGCGGGTGAACGATGCGAACGACTGGGGCGCGGACTATTTCATCAGCCTGCACGCAAATTCGTCGGAGATCGCGGCGGCGTCCGGCACGGAGGCATTCGTCTACCGGCGGGACAGCGCGGCGGAGGATCTCGCGGACGATCTGGTGCTCCGGGTCACCGAGGCGACGGGACTTGCGGATCGCGGGGTGTTCGCGCGTCCGGGGCTGTATGTGCTCCGCAAGACGCGCATGCCCGCCGTGCTGCTCGAGCTCGGCTTCATCACGAACCGGCGCGACGCGGATCTCATGGCGTATTCGCCGGGACTCTTCGCCGCGGGGATCGCAAACGGGTTCCTGACCTACCTCCGGTCAAACTGACCGTCAATCGGATCCGCGGTTCTTTTCCAGAAGATCGGGACGGCGTTCCGCGGTGATGCGCGCGGCCTCTTCCTGCCGCCATTTTTCGATGTTGGCGTGATGGCCGGAGAGAAGCACCTCGGGGACCTCGCGGCCGTGCCAGACCGGCGGACGGGTGTACTGGGGATATTCGAGAAGGTTGTCCGCGAAGCTCTCTTTTTCGTAGCATTCCGGCAGGGTGAGGACGCCGTCGCACAAGCGTCCCACCGCGTCGGCGACAAGACAGGCCGGGAGCTCGCCCCCCGTGAGGACGAAATCCCCGATCGAGATCTCCTCGTCGACGATCTCCTCGATCAGCCGCTCGTCCACGCCTTCATAATGGCCGCAGAGGAGGATGAGCTGGTCGTATCCCGCGTATTCCCTTGCCTTGTCCTGACAGAACACCGAACCGCGGGGAGAGAGGTAGACGGTCCGGACGCGCTCGGCATGATTCTCTTCCCTGCCGGACGCGGTCACGGCTTCCCAGGCGCGGAAGATCGGGGGAGCCGCCATGAGCATGCCCCGCCCGCCTCCGTAGGGGGTGTCGTCGACGCGGCGGTGCTTGTCCTCGGACCAGTCGCGGATGTTGTGACAGCGGATGTCGAGCTTTCCCGCCCGGCGCGCGCGTCCGATGATGCTCTCGGAGAGGATGTAGTCCACGTATTCCGGGAAGAGGGTGAGAATGTCGATGCGCATCATTCCCGCATCCCTTCGATGAGGGAGACGTACACGCCCTCCCGATCGCCCTCGGTCACGATCTCCTTCACAAACGCGGCGACCGCCGGGATCATGAACTGTCCGCCGCGGACGTCGTCGACCACGTAGATGTCGCGTCCGGCGGGGGAGATCACGTCGGCGAGGGTGCCGAAGCGCTCGCCGGTTTCCGCGTCAAGAACGGGGAGGCCGAGCAGATCCGCGACGAAAACGTCTCCCCGGCCGCGGCGGATGTCGTCCCGGTCGGCGTAGAAAACGGTTCCCTTGTACGGGATCGCGTCTTCGAGAACGGCGAAGCCTTCAAAGGTCACGAGGACCATGTTTTTCTGCACCGCCGAGGCGCGGACCTTCATGGGGAGGAATTCCCCCGCGGGTGTTTTTCTGTACAGCGTGCGGAGCCGGGCGAGGGTCTCGGGCGTATCGCACCAGCATTCGAGCCGGAGCGTCCCCTTCACCCCGTGGGTCGAGGTTGCCCGTCCGCATTCGAGATATTGCTGCTTTGCCATGCTGTTCCTTCCAAAAAACAATATCCGGATCGGATGGTCCGGAGCATCCTCGGTTGTCGTATTGTCGGATGCTCAGAATCATACATTGTATATTATATCACATAACAGCGACAGATGCAATGGCATTTCGGGATTTTTATTCTTTAAATTTTCTGAAGATTTCTTGAAATATCGGCAGAAAGACGGAACTTTTCCGCCTTCTCCGGCGTCTAACGGGCAAAAGAACCCACAAGGAGAATCAGAAAATGAAAAAACGCAGCCGAATCACCGCCGCGCTGCTCGCCTGCCTGCTGTTCACGGCATCCTGCGGACACTGCGAAACCGAATACGCGGATCTCGTGCCGGACAAACCCGCCGAAGAGGCCGGAGAGCTCACCTACGCCTCCGTCGATCTGCCCGCCGCCGGGAAAGAGCCTGCCGGCGCGGAAGCCGATGCGCTCCTCTCCGACGCCGTCACCGACTTTTCGGAGAAATTCTACAAGCTCGCCATGCCCCGGCTCCATGACAACGCCGTGTTCTCGCCGCTCTCGCTTTATTATGCTCTCGCTCTGACGTCGAACGGCGCGCACGGGGAGACCGCCGAGGAGTTTGCCGCCGCGCTCGGCATGGAAACGTCGGAGCTCAACGAATACCTCTATACCCTCACGGCAAACCTCGCCGCGACGAAGGAGACGACCGTCACGATCGGCAATTCGATCTGGGGCAACGCCGCGAAGTTCGCGATCAACCCGGCGTTCCGAAAGATCGCCGAACAGTATTACGACGCGCACGCCGAGTCGCTGGCATTCGACGATGCCGCTCTCAAAAAGATCAACGGCTGGGTGAGCGAGAAGACCGACGGCATGATCGACGCGCTCTTCGATTCCCTCGATCCGGATCAGCTCATGATCCTCGTGAACACCGTCCTCTTCGACGGGATCTGGGCGGAGGAATACGAGGATTCGGACGTGATGCCGGGGACATTCACCGCCGCAGACGGCCGCCGGCTTCGCCCGGACTTTCTCTACTCCACGGAGTATTCCTATTTTGAAGTCGACGGCGCGAAGGGCTTCTCGAAGGATTACAAGGACGGTTACCGCTTCATCGGCGTGCGCCCGGACGGGGATCTCGCGGCGTTCGTCGCGGGGATGGATCTCGGTGAAATCATTGAGAGATCCGCCGCGTCCGATCTCAAGGCAGACTGCGGGATGCCGAAATTCGAATACGAAGCGTCGCTCGGGCTGAACGAGATCACCGAAGCGCTCGGGATCCAAAAGGCCTTCACGGGCTCCGCACAGCTCGGCGGACTGAATGAGAGCGGCGCGGACAACATCTGCATTGATTCGATCTTCCAGAAGGCGAAGATCGTCCTGAACGAGCACGGGACGAAGGCCGCGGCGGCAACGGCGATCAATTTCGCCACGACCGCCTTCATGCCGGAGATCCGCCGGGAGGTCTATCTCGACAAGCCGTTCTTCTACGTCATCGTCAACGCGGACGGGATCCCGCTCTTCCTCGGTACGGTCGAGGATCCGACGAAATAAGCCGGAACAATTGAAAGACGCGGTTCGGGTGCATGCATGCCCGGACCGCGCTTTGTTTATTCGTCATAGTTTTCAAGGAAGCTGTGCAGCTCGCCGCGGGTCTTGTAGCCGGGAAAGGTATCGAGGTTGACCGCGTGGATGCTGTGGAAGATGCTCTTCTCGACGTCCGGATTCGTCTCCTTCAGACGACGGATCAGCGCCTTGACTTCCTTGCGCTTCGAGGACTCCTCGTGCTCGTCCGCGTTCTTTTCGGTGAAGCGGCAGGCGCACCGCAGGAATTCAAGGCCGCAGTGCCTCGCCCATGCGACGATATCGTCCTCATGCACGCAGTACAGCGGACGGATCAGCTCCATGCCCTCGAAGTTCAAACTCTTCACCTTCGGGATCATGCCCTGCAGCTGGGAACCGTAGAGCATCGCGAGGACCGTCGTCTCGATGACGTCGTTGAAGTGGTGGCCAAGCGCGATCTTGCTGCACCCGAGCTCCCGCGCGCGGCTGTAAAGGTGTCCCCGCCGCATCTTCGCGCAGAGATAGCACGGGTTCTTCTCCTGCCGGTTCGCGACGGAGAAGACGTTTGTCTCAAAGAGGTTGAGCGGCAGATCGAGCAGCCGGGCGTTTTCCTCGAGCTTTTGCCGGTTCGCTTCGCTGTAGCCGGGATCCATCACGAGGTTCACGGCCTCGAACGGGATCTCGGTGTACCGCGCGAGCATCTGCATCATTTTGGCGAGGAGCATGGAGTCCTTCCCGCCCGAGACACAGACGGCGATCCGGTCGCCGGGGGAAATCAGCTCGTACCGCTTGATCGCCGCGATAAAGGGCGTCCAGAGCGCGGCGCGGTATTTCTTCGTGATGCTGTGCTCCGCTTCTCTCAGGATGTCCGCGGGTTCGCGTTCCATTCCGGTCACCTCCGTCAGACGCCCATCACGGGGCGCGCGCCGATCAGATCCCGGATCACCTCGCCCGCGAGCACGAGTCCGGCAGCCGACGGCACGAACGCGCAGCTCCCCGGAACGGACCGGCGTCCGGCGGCGGGTTCCTCCGGATCCCCGACGGCGTGGGGTGCGAGGGGCTTTTCTTTGGACCAGACGACCTTCAGACGGCGGACGCCGCGCTTTTTCAGCTCCGTGCGCATCACGCGGGCGAGCGGATCGACGGACGTCTCGAAGAGATCGGCGACTTCAAAGGCAGAAGGATCGATCTTGTTTCCCGCACCCATCGAGGAAATGATCGGGGTACCCGCTTCCTGCGCCTGCATCACGAGACCGATCTTCCCCGTCACCGTATCGATGGCGTCGACGACGTAATCGTAAGCGCGAAAGTCGAAGGCGGCCGCGGTTTCCGGCGTATAGAAGACGGGATAGGTGCGGACGGCGGCATCCGGGTTGATGTCGAGGATCCGCGCGCGGGCGGCGTCCACCTTCAGCATTCCGACGGTGGAGCGGAGCGCGATGATCTGACGGTTGAGATTCGAGACACTGACGCGGTCACGGTCGATGAGGTCGAGCGCGCCGACGCCGCAGCGGGCCAGAGCTTCCGTCACATAGCCGCCGACGCCGCCGATGCCGAAGACCGCCACCCGCGACGCCGCGAGCTTTTCCATCGCCTCCCGGCCGAAGAGGAGCTCCGTGCGGGAAAAGGGAGTTTCCATGTGCATCCTCCTGTCAGAAGAATCGGAACTGATGAGCTGAAAAGAGTATACCGCGAAATCCGTCCCCTGTCAAGAGGAAGATTCCGCGGTCGGCTGTTTCCGGGTGCCCCGGTCCGTCAGATCGCGAAGCGCTCCCGGTAATCCTCGTAGACGCGTTCGAAATCCGCGGATCGCTTTTCCTTGACCTGACTGAGGTACTCGTGGGTATCGAAGACATCCGCGTCGAGCTCGATCATGGCCACGGCGATGTTCGAGCAGTGGTCGGACACGCGCTCGTAGTTTGTCAGGAGATCGTTGAACACGAAGCCCTGATGGATCGTGCACTGACCGCGCTGCAGACGCTCCACATGGTGCATCTTCATCTCGTCGCAGAGGCTGTCGATCCATTCCTCAAGGGGTTCCACACGCGTCGCGTTCTCCATGTCCCCGTTCCGGAACGCGTCGAAGGTCAGGCGGACGATCTCGCGAACGGCGGAGCTGACGACGTCGATCTCCCGCTTGGCTTCCCCGGAGAAGGCGATGCTCTTTTCCCGCAGTTCCGCCGCGCTCTCCGCGATATTCAGGGCGTGGTCGGAGATGCGTTCGAAATCGGAGATGGTATGCAGGAAGGTGGAGACGTCCTTGTTCTGCCGCTCGGTCAGCTCGTGGCCGGTCAGCTTGACCAGATAGGTGCCGAGGGCGTCCTCATAGCGGTCGACCAGCGCTTCCTTCTTCTGCACCTCCTCAAAGCCATCCGCGGAGAAGTCCGTGAGAAGCGAGAGCGCGTCCCCGAGCGCTTCCTCGGAGATCTCGGCCATGGCGTCGATCGTCACGCGGCTCTGCTCGATCGCGATGGAGGGATGCCCGATGAAGCGGTCCTCGAGGCGCAGGGCCGGATCCTCCTCGCCGGGACGCGCGTCGGGAACGATCAGACCGACGAGCGCTTCGATCACGTCGCTGAACGGCAGGAGCAGAAGCACCATCCCGAAGCGCAGGATCGTGTTGACGAGCGCGATCCGCACGGGGTCCACCATCGTGTCGATGAAGGGGAAGCGGAAGATGGCGTCGGCGATGTACCAGAGCGCGGCGCACCCCATCGTGCTGATGAAGCCCGCCACCGGATAGACCAGCGCGGCGCGCTTTCCCTCGGTGTTCGCGCCGACGGCGGAAAGGAGGACCGGAACGGACGCGCCGATCGCAATGCCCATGAGAAGCGGCAGCGCCGCGCCGAACGACAGGGCTCCGGTCGCGGAAAGCGCCTGCACGATACCGACGGCCGCGGATGCGGACTGAAGGACCGCCGTGAAGACCGTGCCGACGAGGATGCCGAGAAGAGGATTCGACATGGAGACGAGAAGATTCCGGAAGAAAGGATCCTCTCCGAGGCCGCCGACCGAGCCGCTCATCGCGCTCATGCCGAACATCAGAACGGCAAAGCCCATCATGATGTCGCCGACATGCGCGGCGGTCTGCTTTTTCACGAACATGCGGAGGATGATCCCGACGATCGCCACGACGGCCGTGAGCGTCTTCGTCGAGAAAATCCCGGACAGCCCGGACGCACCGCCCACGGTGCTCAGACAGATGATCCAGCCCGTGATCGAGGTGCCGAGGATCGCGCCGAGAATCACGCTCACCGCCTGACGCACCTTCATCATGCCGGAATTGACGAAGCCGACCGTCATGACCGACGTCGCGCAGGACGACTGGATCACCGCCGTGACGCCCGTCCCGAGGAGCACGCCCTTGAGCGGGGTGTTCGAAAGGCGGTACAGGATCAGCTCGAGTTTGTTGCCCGCCACCTTTTTGAGTCCGTCTTCCATGAGGGTCATCCCGAAGAGAAACAGCGCGATCCCTCCGACGAGGCTCATGATTTCCTGAAAGCTCATACTTCTTTCCTCTGCTTTCACAACACCGGATCCCTGTCCGGTTTTCTTTTTCTCACACGTACGATACAGTTTTACCATTCCCGCGTTAAATCAGCCACCCGGAGAACGTTAAATGGAGGTAAAATTCACCAAATCCTGTTTACAGAGGGAGATTTTTGTGCTATGATTGGGATAAAGACATTCTGTCATTCGGAGGTGACGTGCTTGATCTATCTGCTCGAAGACGACGAGAGCATCCGGAAGCTGGTGGTGTACGCGCTCCTGAGCCAGGGATACAAGGCCGAAGGCTTCGGGACGTCCGAGGACTTCCGCGCGGCGATGAAGCGGGAAAAGCCGGAGCTTCTCCTGCTCGACATCATGCTCCCGGGCGAAGACGGCATCTCGATCCTGAAAAAACTCCGGGCGGATCCGGCGACCGCTTCCCTGCCCGTCATCATGCTGACGGCGAAAAACAGCGAATACGACCGGGTCGAAGGCCTTGACGCCGGGGCGGACGACTACATCTCGAAGCCCTTCGGAATGATGGAGCTTGCCGCGCGGGTGAGGGCGCTCCTGCGGCGGACGGACAAATCCGCCGGCGCGAAGGAGTACCGGATCGGCCCGCTCTGGCTCTGCCCGGACCGGCACGAGATCCGGGTCGGCGGCAGGGACGTATCGCTGACGTACAAGGAATTCGCCCTGCTCTGCCTGCTGTGCGAGAACCGCGGGACTGTGCTCACGAGAACGGTCCTGATGGATCGGATCTGGGGACTCGGCGCGGAGCGGGAAAACCGGACGCTTGACGTGCACATCCGCACGCTCCGTTCCAAGCTCGGCGAGGCGGGCGGCCTCATCGAAACGGTGCGCGGAATCGGATACCGTCTGAAGGAGGAAGACGTATGACGGCAAAGATTTTCAAAAACACATTTCTCGTCGGACTGTTCGTGCTCCTCCTGTGCGCGGCGGTCTTCTTCGGCCTCCAGTACACGCAGACCAAGGAGGAGACCTATGACGCCCTGAAGCAGGAGGCAGTCTACGCGGCACACGGACTCTCGATGTCCGGCGCGGAATATCTCAAAACGCTCGACGCGGAGCATCGGATCACATGGATCGCCGCGGACGGATCGGTGCTGTATGACAATCAGTACGGCAGCAAGGTCGCGGATCAATCGGAATTCCCCGAGGTTGCCGACGCGCTCTCCGCCGGCGAGGGACACAGCATACGCCGATCGCAGACGGCCGGCGCGGACACGGTGTACTATGCCGTGCGCTGTGAGGACGGGACGGTGCTCCGTCTGTGCCGCAGCGTCGGGACCATGCGCTATGCCCTCGTGACCGTCTCCCCGGTCCTCTGGGTGGCGGTGCTCGTCCTGCTCGTCTCCGGCGCCCTCGCCTTCCGCGTCGCGCACCAGATCCTCGAACCGGTAAACACGCTCGACCTCGACCATCCGGACGCTTCGAAGACCTATTCGGAGATCGCGCCGCTGGTCGAACGGATCGAAGAACAGAATCTGACGATCCGGGAGCGCGAGGAAGAGCTCGGACGGCAGCAGCGCGAGTTCTCCGCCCTGACCGATTCGATGAGCGAAGGCTTTCTCCTCCTTGACCGCAGCGGCATCGTGCTGACCTCCAACCGGAGCGCGCGGGATCTGATGCCGGAGTGCGTGCCGGAGGCGGATTTCGCCTCGATCGCGGGGGCGGATGCGGCGGGCGCCGTGAAGGATGCCCTCTCCGGAAAGCGCGCCGAGATCACCCTGGCTGATGGGGACCGCCGGGTGCGCCTGATCGCAAATCCCGTGATGACGGACGGACGGCTGTCGGGCGCGGTGATCCTGACCCTCGACGTGACGGAACAGGAACAGCGGGAAGCGCTGCGGAGGGAGTTCTCCGCAAACGTGTCGCATGAGCTCAAGACGCCCTTGACCTCGATCTCTGGCTTCGCGGAGCTCCTCATGCGGGGCATGGTCTCCCCGGACATGACGGCGGAATTCGCGGAGGACATCTACAAGGAATCGAGCCGGATGATCGCGCTCGTCGACGATATCATCAAGCTCTCGAAGCTCGATGAAAACGCCGTCGCGCCGGACTGGGTGGACGTGGATCTGTACGATCTCTCCGAGAACGTCCTCGACAGCCTCCGGGCTTCCGCGGCGACGCGCAACGTGCAGCTCGCGCTGACCGGCGATCACGCGGCCGTGCGCGGGGACTGGCGGATCCTGAACGAGATGGTATACAATCTCTGTGACAACGCGATCAAGTACAACCGGGAGGGCGGCGAGGCGACGGTCGAGATCGCGCAGGATGCCGACGCGGTCCGCCTCACGGTCCGGGACACGGGCATCGGGATCCCGTACGCGCACCGGAACCGGGTGTTCGAGCGGTTCTACCGGGTGGACAAGAGCCACTCGCGGGAGAACGGCGGCACGGGCCTCGGCCTTTCGATCGTCAAGCACGGCGCGCAGATCCACGGCGCACGGATCGAGCTCGAAAGCGAAGTCGACGTCGGAACGCGCATCACGCTCGTTTTTCCGGCAAAGAACGGGAAATAGTTCCCTGCCGAACACGGCCCGCTGAGCGGTTTTCCGCCCGGCGGGCTTTTCCTGTCGCCATGGAAAAAGCAGGCCGTCGGGCCTGCCTTTCCGGAACCGGATCGCCGGTTCTTATTCGTAGAAGATCTTGAGGAAATTCTCGACGTTCTTGTTCATCGCCTTCTTCGACTTGGTGTAGCGGGAGGCGACGTTGTTGTCGTTCGCCACGACCATCGTGCGGAAGAGATACGGCAGATCCATGAGCTTCGAACCGAACTGGAAGGTGAAGTCGAGGTTTCTGCCCGCCATGATGATGTCGATGATCTCGGCGGTCGCGGGCTCGGCGGAATAGCGGCTCTTCAGAGCGACGTCATAGTATGCCGGGAAGACGGTCTTGTAGGATTCCGCGCAGAGGGCCTCGTAGATGGTGCCGACGAACTCGCCGTCCTCCGCGGGCATGGTGAGCGGCACGGCAAAGACCGTGAACTGGTCCCAGCAGTTCGTGTAGTAGCCGTCCTGCGTCTCGTCGAGCTTCGGGAGCGGCAGGATGCCGTAGGTGTCCTGCATCTCCGAGAGCGATTCGGTGGTCTCTCCGAAGTAGAGCTGGGTCATCGCCACCTTGCCCTCGGAGAAGTATTTCGGGATATTGCGCCAGTCTCCGCTGTTGTCGAAGAGCGTGCCTTCGGAATTGTGGTAGAGCTGGTTGACCTTTTCGAGCGCGGTGACGGTGCGGTCGCCGAAGAAGCGGACCTCGTAGTCGTCCTGCGCACGGATCACGAGCAGCGGGGAGAGGTCGAGCGCGGCGAGCCAGACGTCGTGCGTGTTGATGCTGCCGTTGATGACCGCGTAGCCGTGGATGTCGCCGGCGTCGTGCTTGCCGTCGCCGTTGACGTCCTGCCAGATGCCGGACGTGATCTCCGTCATCCGGTCGACCGTCCATTTGCCTTCAAAGACGATGTCGTAGAGGTCGGCGGAGGAGTAGCCGTACTGCTCCATGATGTTGTAGTTGAAGAACATGCCGTAGGTATAGAGGAGCGTGGAGATCGAAAGGTCGCTGTTGATGACGTAGAGGCGGTTGTTGATCGTCGCGCCGTCGTTTGCGAGCTTGTTGTGCCACGGCTGGTTCAGATCGACGCGTGGGATGTCGAGCCAGTTGTACAAGACGCGCGCGGAGACCGGGGTCAGCGTGAGGAAGTTGATGAAGCCCGCGATGTCGTAATCGTGGGTGCCTGCGGTGACGGCGGTCAC
>JAFYBI010000008.1 GCA_017540285.1 Clostridia bacterium
AGGGAACAGGCCTTGGGCGGCGGTGATTGACAAGATGGCCGGTCGGTTTCACGGAGTGAAACCGGGGAGGCACTCTTGTGCGCCAGCCGCGCAGGCGAAAAAAACAATCGACTTGGTCGATTACTATCCGCAAGCGTAAGCGCGCAAGCAAAATGAATGAACTGCGTCAGCGCGCAGGCAAGATGAACAAACCCGCTCTTCGCGGGCTTGCGAAGTGAGCCCGCCTCCTGTCCCCGGGCACTGCCCGGCGCCAGCGACAGCGAATAGAAAATAAAGGAGGTCCTCCCCCATGTCCGTCTTCGACCAGTATTCCCCCTTCATTCGGGAATTCATCTATTCCCACGGCTGGGAGGCCCTCTCCCCCGTGCAGGTCGCCGCAGCCGAGATCCTCTTCGGCTCCGACACCAATCTCCTCCTCCCCTCCCAGACCGCGTCCGGAAAGACCGAAGCGGCCTTTTTCCCCATCCTCTCCGAATTTTATGAGGATATGCCCTCGTCCTTCGGCGCGCTCTATATCGCCCCGCTCAAATCCCTCATCAACGACCAGTTCGGGCGCATCTCCGAGCTCTGCGACGAGGCCGGGATCCCCGTCTACCACTGGCACGGGGACGTCGCCGCATCCCATAAGGCAAAGGCCCTGCGCGAGCCCTGCGGCATCCTCCAGATCACCCCGGAATCCCTCGAAGCCATGCTCATGAACCGCTCCTCCGACCTCATCCGCCTCTTCGGGGACTTACGGTACATCGTCATCGACGAGATCCACACCCTCACCGGGAGCGACCGCGGGAACCAGATCCTCTGCCAGCTCGCGCGCCTCAGAGAAAAAACCGGCGTCTCCCCCCGGCGCATCGGGCTCTCCGCCACCATCGGCGACATGGACCGCGCGGCGGCATGGCTCGGCGGCGGCAGCGGACGCGATACGGCCGTTCCCTCCATCCCCCCGGCGAAGATCCGCTGGCGGCTGGGCATGGAGCACTTCTATATCGTCGAAAAGAACGCCGGGGAGATCACCGCGGGCGCCCGTTCCGCCGTCGATCCCGAGACCGGGGAAGCCTCTGCGGTGAACGACGTCGCCCTGCTCCCCACCCCGCCCGCCAACCGCCGCGAGGAGACCCTTTCCCTCGACCGCGGGTACGAATACATCTACGACGCCACGAAGGGCAAGAAGTGCATCGTCTTCTCGAATTCCCGCGAGGAGACCGAATACATCTGCGCCACCCTGCGCGAGATCGCCGAGTACCGGGGCGAACCGGACGTCTTCCTCATCCACCACGGCTTCCTCTCCGCCTCCATCCGCGAAGAGGCCGAGCTCAAGATGAAGGACGACGACATCCAGGCCGTCGCGTGCGCCACCGTCACGATGGAGCTCGGGATCGACATCGGCCGCCTCGAGCGCATCATCCAGCAGGGCTCGCCCAACTCCGTCTCGTCGTTCCTGCAGCGGCTCGGACGGTCCGGGAGGCGCGGGGATCCGCCGGAGATGATGATGGTCTTCCGCGAGGAGAATCCTCTGCCGAACACGCCCCTGCCCCAGCTCATCCCGTGGGAGCTGCTCAAGGCCATCGCCATCGTCCAGCTCTACATCGAGGAGCGCTTCATCGAGCCCCCGCTCATCAAGAAATGCCCCTTCTCCCTCCTCTTCCAGCAGACCCTCTCCGTCGTCGCCTCCTCCGGCGCGCTGAAAACGAAGGACCTCGCCCAGAAGATCCTCTCCCTCCCGCCGTTCAAGTACATCGAGGAGGACGACTACAAGACGCTGCTCCTCTCGATGATCAACAACGACTGGCTCGAGCTCACGGACGAGCGCGAGGTGATCGTCGGGCTGCGCGGGGAGCGGCTCACGAATTCCTTCAAGTTCTACGCCGTCTTCAAGGATGAGGAGGACTTCACGGTCCGGTGCGAGTCCGACGAGATCGGCGTCATCACCACGCCGCCGCCCGTCGGGGACCGGTTCGCGCTCGCGGGCCGCGTCTGGGAGGTGGAGGAGCTCGACATCCCCCGCAAGCTCATCTACGTCAAGCCCGTGCGCGGCAAGATGGAGATCAGCTGGCCGGGCGACTACGGCGAGGTCAACACCCGCATTCTCGAACGGATGCGGCAGGTCCTCCGCGAGGACACGGAATATCCCTATCTGCGCGAGGGAGCTCTCCAGCGGCTGCGGGTCGCCCGTGCCGTCGCGCGGAACACGGGGCTGACGGAGAGCTGCATCCTCCCGCTCGGCGGGTACACGTGGGCGCTCTTCCCGTGGCTCGGGACGCGCTCCTTCCGCACGCTGCGGCGCTATCTCGTCCGGAAGGCCGGGGCGTTCAAGCTCACCGGCATGGACTTCGAGGGCTGCTACTACATGACCTTCAAGCTCGAGGGCGGCCGCGGGGACGACCTGATGAAGATGATCTCCGGAAAGATCGCCGCCGAGGGGATCGATCTCGACGCGCTCATCAGCCCGACCGAGGCCCCGGTCTTCGACAAGTACGACGAGTTCATCCCCTCCGAGCTGCTCCGCAAGGCCTACCGGGAGGACAAGCTCCGCGCGGACGAAATCATTCAGCGGGCGGAGCGCGGCCTGCTCGGGGGAAAATGAAGAAGAGTGAACAGCCGCGGCACAAATCCGCGGGGCGGATTACAAAAAGAAAAAGCCCGCCGCGCGGGCAGCGGGTTTGTCAGACGTGCAGAATACAAGGCGCGTCATATTGTGCGATCAAGGCGTCGTGGGTCAGAAGCATCATGCCCTCCTCTTCCGCCTGACAAATGAGCATCCGATCAAACGGGTCCTTGTGCGGCGGCGCGTCATCCGGACGGCGGAGATCCTTCAGGCGGGACATGTGCGCCGCGCGGATTTCAA
>JAFYBI010000111.1 GCA_017540285.1 Clostridia bacterium
GACCGAAGCCCCAGCGGTCGTAGCTCGCCTTGGCTGCCGCGATCAGGCGGGGATTGTCGGAGAGGCCGAGGTAGTTGTTCGCGCACATGTTGACCACGGCGGGCTTTTCGGTGGTGTCGATGCGGGACCGCTGCGGGGTGGTGATGATGCGCTCGGTGCGCCACGTGCCGGCTTCGCGGATGGCGTCGAGTTCTTTTTCAATGCTGAGAAGCGCGGTTTTCATGTTCTGTTCTCCTTTATTTCGTCCAGTCGAGGATGACCTTGCCGGAATTTCCGCTGTTCATCGCGGCAAAGCCCTTTTCAAAATCGGTGTAGTGGAAGCGGTGGGTGATGACGGGCGTGAGATCGAGGCCGCCCTGGACCATGTAGCTCATCTGGTGCCAGTTGTCCATCTTGCGGCCGTAGATGCCCTGGAGGGTGAGGCCCTTGCAGATGATGTCGTTCATGTCGACTTCCACCGGCTTGTTGCCGAGGCCGAGGAGCGAGATCTTGCCGCCGTTGCGCATGACGGAGCACATCTGACGGAAGGCAGGCGCGCTGCCGGACATTTCCAGACCGACGTCAAAGCCCTCGACAAGCCCTTCCGTCTTCATGATCTCTTCGAGGTTGTCCTTCGTGATGTTGACCGCGGCGTCGACGCCCATTTTCCGGGCGAGATCGAGACGGTATTCGTTCATGTCGGTGATGATGACGCGGCGGGCGCCGGCATACTTGCAGATCCCCGCGGCAATGATGCCGATCGGGCCTGCGCCGGTGATCAGAACGTCCTCGCCGACGAGATTCCACATCAGAGCGGTATGGGTGGCGTTGCCGACGGCGTCAAAGAACGCGACGACGTCCTCGGGAAGGGATTCGTCGATCAGGATGACGTTGGTCTCGGGGATGCAGACATATTCCGCGAACGCGCCGTCCCGGTCGACGCCGACGCTCGTGGTGTTGCGGCACCACTGGATGTTGCCCGTGTGGCAGTTGCGGCAATGGTGGCAGGTGATGTGGCCCTCGCCGGAGACGCGCTGGCCGATACTCAGGCCCGTGACGCCCGCGCCGAGCGCCGCGATCTCGCCGACATATTCGTGGCCGATGGTCATCGGCGGGTGCGTTATATGAAGGCGGGCCCACGGATCCCAGTTGAAAATATGAACATCGGTGCCGCAGATCGCGGTCTTATGTACCTTGATCAGGACTTCTCCCGGCCCCGGTTTCGGAACCGGCACCTGCCGGAGCTCGAGCCCCGGGCCTGCCGCGGGTTTGACGATGGCGTCCATCATTTCTTTCATGGCTAATACTCCTTACAGTGAAATCATCGGGGATGTACGGAAATATTGTACGCTTTTCCGGCGGGTTTGTCAATGGGCGGGAGGATATTGCTGCAAATTTTCTCAGAACGGAACAGACGGAAAAAGGCCGCCGCGCGCAGCGACAGCCTTTCGGGATTCGGTTATGTGCGCCGGATCAGCCGGCAGCCTTGACGGAGGTGATGTGCGGGTTGACGCCCTCGTACCAGTAGAGGAAGCCTTCCATGTCGATCTTGTCGCCGATCTGGAGGTTCTTCACCGCGGCATAGACGGCGGTGCTGGCGTCGCAGAGGTAGGATTCGACCGTGAAGGTGTAGGTGTTGCCGTTCAGGGAGACGTTGAAGTAGAGGTCGCTGCCGTCCTCGCCGGAGCCGTCCCAGCTGTAAAGGAAGGGCGCTTCGTTGCCGTCGGCATCCTTGGAGGCTTCGACGGTCATGCCCTTGAAGGACACGAACTCGTTCTGATGGTCGATCAGGCTGTCGGTGCCGAGGAGAGCGGTCACATCCAGCGGGGAGGCGACATAATTGCCCTCTTCGATTTCGAAGGTCGCGTCGATGATCTCGACTTCGCCGGACCATTCGGACTTATAGCCGGTGACCTTGATCTTCGTGCCGGGGGTCAGCTTCGCATAGTCCGCCTCGGAGCAGGCCATGTTGTAGAGGAAGTACGCGCCGTCCTTATCCTGCGTGTAGACGGTCGCCTTGTCTTCCCACCAGGACTGCTTCGCCTGCACGTAGGTCTCGATGACGACCTGCGTGTCGAGAGCCGCGGCGATATACTCGGCATGGGTCATGACGCCCTCGCCCTTGACATCGGGCTTCGATGCGTCGTCCTTCTTGCACGCTGCGGCGAGCGGGAGGACAAAGAGCATTACGAGGACAAGTGCCAGAATCTTTTTCATGTTTTTTCATCCTTTCGGTAAATGTTGGAATCGATCCGCCTATATTATACTCTGTTTTTCAGGGAAATCAAGTGGTTTTCGGAACTTTCCCGCTGTTCGGGACCGGGGAATCGGTTTTTTCTCATTTCCGCGAGGCTTTTTTCCTGCGGATTCGGTCCGCGAGGAGGAAGCCGCCCATCGCAGCCCACACCGCGGCGATGCCGGAGAGGAGCAGAACGGACGTCACGGGGAGCGGACCGAGTTCTTCCCTTCCGGCAGCTGCGCCGGCGCCGCCCAGCTGATCGAGGCGGTAGAGGGAGCGCACGTCATCGTATAGCTTCGCGAAATAGGCGTCGTCGACGGTCTCGTGGCGGCGCACGGATTTCGCGGTGTTCTCGATGAGCTGCCCCGCGGCGTCCCGGAGCGAAGCCGAGCCGTTGAAGACGGGGGTGACGAAGGTGTTTTCAATGTTGTCGAGCAGAAGCTTCGTCGCCGCGATCTTCACCCCGTAGTAGAGATCGCCCTCATCTCCCGCGCGCGCAAGATAGTCCCGGTATTCCGCCGATTCGTGCGCCTTGCGCGTGACGGGGATGTACCCTTCCGTCTGGGCATAGGCGATCTGAACCTCGTTTGTCAACAGATACTGCACGAACAGCCACGACGCGAGCACCGCCTGCGGATCGGCCTTGTTGAAGATGCAGACCGACGGCCCCTGCGAGATCATCTTCGGGTGAGCGGGGTCAACCTGGGGGATCGGGAGGACCGCCGTCTCGAATTCGACGAATTTGTCCGGGCTGATGTCGGAATGCGGCGCGTGACTGCCCATCCACGTCGCGCCCGCGGTGGAATCGACGGCGAAGAGACACTGGCCGGCGTTCAGAAAGTTCCCGGGGTAGCTCGAGATCTTGAACGTGGAGAAAGCGCCGGTGGCAGTATGCGCCGCCACGTCGCGGAGAATCTCCTCGGTCTCCTTGCCGAAGAGCAGCACCTCCCCGTCCGCCGTCGAATACCCGGCCCCGCGCTGGGCGAGCGACTGGATCATCATGTTGTCGGTGGACTTGTAGATGAAGGGGATCATGGTCTTCTGGCCGTTGGCGGAATACACGCCGTCCGCGTCTTTTTCCGCCGCTTTGTCGGAGACCTCCCAGACGAAATCCCAGGTCAGGGTCTCGGGCAGCTCGTAGCCGAGGGCGCGGAGCATGGTGACGTTGATATAGCACGCCTCGGTCGAGCGCATGAACGGGACCGCGTAGTGCTCGCCGCCGATCACGCATTCCCCGAGGAATTTCTCGATCATCTCGTCCGCATCCGGGCCGTCGAAGCGGAGCTCGCTCCCGCCGAAGCCGTATGCCGGATCGGCAAAC
>JAFYBI010000112.1 GCA_017540285.1 Clostridia bacterium
AAGATGAAGGAGGAGACGTATTTCTTCAAAATGAGCAAGTACGTGGACCGACTCCTGAAATACTATGACGAGAACCCGGACTTCATCGTGCCGGAGAGCCTCAAGCGGGAGATGGTGAACAACTTCATCAAGCCCGGGCTTCAGGATCTCTGCGTCTCCCGGACCTCGTTCAAATGGGGCATCCCGGTCGAGAGCGACCCGAAGCACGTGGTCTACGTCTGGCTCGACGCGCTGACGAACTATATCTCCGCGCTCGGCTACGACGCGGGCGAGACGGAGCAGCCGGAGCTCTTCGGCAAGTACTGGCCCTGCGACGTGCACGTCATCGGCAAGGACATCATGCGCTTCCACTCGATCTACTGGCCGATCTTCCTCATGTCGCTCGATCTGCCCCTTCCGAAGAAGATCTTCGGGCACCCGTGGTTCAATTTCGGTTCGGACAAGATGTCGAAATCCCGCGGCAACGTGATCTACGCGGACGAGCTCGCGGACCGGTTCTCCGTGGACGGCGTGCGCTACTACTGCCTCGCCGAGATGCCCTTCAATACCGACGGCTCGATCACCTACGAATCGGTGATCTCCCGCTACAACACGGACCTCGCGAACAACCTCGGCAACCTCGTCTCCCGCACCGTCGCGATGACGAAGAAATACTTTGACGGCGTGATCCCCGCGCCCGCCGGCGATGAGGGAACGGACGCCGAGCTGAAGGAAGCGGTCCTCGCGGCGGCGAAGTCCTTCACGGACGACATGGACGCCTTCCATCTCGCCGACGCCTGCGCGGACGTCTTCACGATGCTCCGCCGCGCGAACAAGTATATCGACGAGACGGCGCCGTGGGTCCTCGCGAAATCCGAGGAGTCGAAGGCGCGCCTCGGCACGGTCCTGTACAACCTTCTCGAAACCATCCGGGCAGGCGCGGTGATGCTTTCCGCCCTGATCCCGGCGACCGCGGATTCGATCTTTCATCAGATCGGCTCCGACGTCCGCGATTACGACTCGATCTTCACCTTCGGCGCGCTGGAATCCGGCAAGCTGACCGGCGAGGCCTCCCCGCTCTTCGCCCGCATCGACGAAGCGAAGCTCCTCGCGGAGATCGAAGCGGAGCAGGAGGCGAAAGTCAAGGCTGCACAGGCCGCCGCGAAAGCCGCCGAGAAGCCCGAAAAACCCGAGGGCGTCGCCCAGATCGGGATCGACAGCTTCATGGCGGTCGAACTGCGGACGGCGCAGGTCAAAGCCTGTGAAAAGGTGCCGCGCGCGAAGAAGCTTCTGAAGCTGACCCTCGACCTCGGCTACGAGGAGCGGACCGTGGTCTCCGGCATCGCGAAATTCTACGAACCGGAAGACCTCGTCGGCAAAAAGATCATCGTCGTCGCGAACCTCAAGCCCGCGGTCCTCTGCGGCATCGAATCGAACGGCATGATCCTCGCGTCCGGGGAGGAAACCGTCCGCGTGGTCTTCCTCGATCCCGAAACGCCGCTCGGGGAGAGAGTGCGGTAATGCGCCTCTTCGATTCCCACGCCCACTACAACGACCGCCGCTTCGATGAGGAATTCGACGGCGGGGGACGCGGCGCGCTCCTTCGGGCCCATGCCATGGGAGTGGAGCGGTTCTGCAACGTCGGCTCGTCCGTCTGCACCTCGGAGGAATCGATCCGGCTGGCGGAGGAATTCGATTTCGTCGTCGCCGCCGTCGGGATCCACCCCTCGGACGCGCAGGACATCCCGGCGCCGGAGATCGAACGCGCCCTCGCGCGCATCGAAGAGCTGGCCGCCCACGAGCGGGTCCGCGCGATCGGCGAGATCGGGTACGAATACCATTGGGAACCCGTCGACCGCGAGCGGCAGAAGTACTTCTTCGAGGCGCAGCTCGAGATCGCGCGGCGGGTCGGGCTGCCCGTCATCATCCATTCCCGCGACGCGGCGGGCGACACCTTCGACATGATCGCCGCGCACCGGGAGAACACGGGCGTCCTGCACAGCTACTCCGGACACGCGGAAGGCGTGCGGCAATTCAACCGCATGGGATGGTACGTCTCCTTCTCCGGCCCCGTCACCTACAAGAACGCCGTGAAGGTGAAGGAATCCGCCGCGGCCGCCGACGAAAGCCTGCTCCTCATCGAGACCGACTGCCCCTATCTGCCTCCGGTCCCGCACCGGGGGAAAATCAACTACTCCGGCTATCTGATCCACACGTGCGAAACCGTCGCCGCCCTGCGCGGCATGACGGTCGAAGAGGCCGCCGAGGCAACATACGTCAACGCGTGCCGCTTCTTCGGCCTCGATCCGTCGGAAATCTGACGCGTCAGAGCGTCCGGACGTGCGGACTGCCTGACAAACATCTCCGTGCTCCGGCGCGGAAAACGGGAGGAATATCCGCCATGAACATCACTTATACCATCCGGAACAGTCTGTATGTGAACCTCACGAACCACTGCACGAACCGGTGCGAATTCTGCGTGCGGGAAAGCGCCGATTCGCCCTATCCCGATCTCTGGCTCGAGAGGGATCCCACCGTCGACGAGGTGATGGCCGATCTCTCCTCCTACAACAGCCTCAACAAATTCGGCGAAATCGTCTTCTGCGGCTACGGCGAACCGACCTGCCGCCTCTACGACATGCTGGACATCTGCAAGAAGCTCCGTGAGATGACCGCCACCCCGATCCGGGTGAACACGAACGGCCATGCCTCCCTGATCCTCGGGGAGGACACGCCGCCGCTCTTCCGCGGTCTCGTGGACTGCGTCTCCGTGAGCCTGAACGCCGCCGACCCGATTACATACAACCGCATCTGCCGCCCGCGCTTCGGGGAGGACGCCTTCCCCGCCGTGGTGCGCTTTGCCCGCGAGGTCGTCCGCTACGTCCCGACGGTGGTCCTGACGGTCGTCCGCGGCACGATCCCCGAGGAGGACATCGAACGCTGCGCGAAGATCGCGGAGGACATCGGCGCGAAGTTCCGGGTGCGGGAGTATATCGGCTGACGCATGCCCGAAAAAACCAAGGGGCTGTCGCATGACTCCAAGAAACGGAGAAATGTGGCAGTCGTTCTCTTTCCATAGCGCTTTCGGCATTCTTTTTCTCCTTTATCGAGGAGAAAAAGAACCAAAAAGAGGAACTCTTTGGAAGTTTTGGGTGTTTCGACCTCTGCCCGGTTTCATCGGGATGAAACCGAGTCGACACGGGACGCTGCCTCTGGACTGAGGATGCTGCGCATCCTCGGACGCCATTTTGGAAAAGGCGGGCGAAAACTTTTGCACTATTTTCGACAACCCCGTACAGACAGAAAGATAAACGGTCGCTCAGCTGCATGACGCAGCGTTGTGACCGTTTTTTTTATCGGAGGGGACCGGCCTCTGTCTGATCGGCGACAAACGGTCCCGCCTTCATGAACGCGCCTGCCTCCTGTCCCGTGAGATACGCCCACAGCTCGTCGGCGCGGTTGTTCAAGGCGTACTGCCGCTTCGCCCGCTCGTCGAGGGGAGCGGTGTCGGCGGGCTTCACCAGGACGGGGATCCTCTCCGTCCGGCGGGCTTTCGCGAGGATCTCACGGCCTCGCTCGTTCGCCGCGAGCAGAACGGTGAAGGCAGGCGTCTCCCCCGCCGCTCCCGTGCCGAGGAGGGAGAAAAGCAGTTCGCGGCGCATCCGGGCGGCGGTGTATTTCTTTGTCGGCAGGCGGGCGATGAATCCCGCCGCGTCCGCGGAGATCCGCGCAGCCTTCGCGGCGTACCGGAGCAGATCGCTGCCCGGTTCTCCCGCGAGATACAGCCTTGCGTGTGCGAAGAGCAGCTCGTCGTATCGCTCCGCGGGACAGGATACTGCCTCCCGGAAGAGCGTCCGCGCTTCCTCTGCGGCAAGTTCCGTGGCTTCGTCCGCGCCCCGTTCCCGAAAGACGCGCCGGATCTCGGACGACGACGGGACCCCGGTCATGCGGCGCACGGGGCGGAACTCCCCGATCCCGGCTTCCCTGCCCGCGCGGATGTATTCGACGCCGAGCCGGTCGTTTCCGCCGCCGAGGACGATCCCTTCCTGTGCGAGGACGGCTTCGTACAGGGACGCGCTCCCGCCGCTCCGCCGCCCGGTCTCCATCCGGCGCATCCGATCCGCGAAATCCGCCGATCCGCGGAAATCCGCCGCGCGGGTGAGCAGGGAGAGGTCCCCGGACTCCGAGCCGAAGGTCAGCGAATCCGCGCCGAGCGCGCCGGCGATCGCACATCCGCCCCGGGCGAAATCCTCCGCGCCGGACGCGCTCCACGGGTACGGCAGCTCGACGGCGAGATCCGCCCCGCAGAGGATCGCGGCCTTCGCGCGGATGTATTTATCGTACAGAGCAGGCTCCGCCCGTTCGGTGAAATGGCCGCTCATCAAGCAGAGAACGGCGTCTCCGCCGGCCTTCGCGATGTGCAGCAGATGCCGGTGACCCGGGTGGATTGGATTGAATTCACAAATGACAGCGGTTGTCGCGCACATTTTTTATTCCTTCCCACAACGAGAGAGACTTGTTTTTTCGGCGGTTTTCCGATATAATTATAAATAGTGTTGTCTGAACTGTCAAGAACAAACTCATTTTTTCCGGAGGAAAATCCTACATGAAAGTTTTAGTTGTCAACGCCGGTTCCTCTTCCCTGAAGTACCAGCTCTTCGACACCGCCACCGAATCCGTCCTCGCGAAGGGGATCTGCGAACGCATCGGCATCGACGGCCGCATCGAGCACCGCAAGGGCGAAAACGGCGAAAAGCTGAAGGTCGAGATCCCGATGGCGGACCACGCCGTCGCGACCGAAGTCGTCATCAAATACCTGACCGATCCCGAAGTCGGCGTCATTTCCGACATGAACGAGATCGAGGGCGTCGGCCACCGGATCGTCCACGGCGGTCCCTACTTCTTCGAATCCGTCCTTCTGAGCGACGAAGTGCTCGACAAGCTCGAGCTCTGCCGCGATTTCGCGCCCCTGCACACCGGCCCGCACATCATGGGCATCAAGGGCTGCCTCGCCGTCATGCCCGACAAGCCGCAGGTCCTCGTCTTCGACACCGCGTTCCACCAGACCATGCCCCCGCAGGCCTATATGTACGGCATCTCCTGGGACATGTATGAGAAGTATCACATCCGCCGCTACGGCGCGCACGGCACGTCTCACCGCTTCGTCGCCCGTGAAATGGCGAAGCTCCTTGACAAGCCCCTCGAAGAGACCAAGATCGTGACCTGCCATATCGGCAACGGCGCGTCCATTTCCGCGGTCAAGGGCGGCAAGTGCATCGACACGTCCATGGGCTTCACGCCCCTCGACGGCGTCATCATGGGCACCCGCTGCGGCTCCATCGACCCGGCGATCGTCCCCTATATCATGGAGAAGGAAGGCTACACGCCCGCCGAAATGAGCGAGTATATGAACAAGAAGTGCGGCTTCCTCGGCATCTCCGGCATCTCCTCCGACTCCCGCGACATCGAAGCCGCGATCCTCGAGGGCAATGAGCGCGCGTACATCGCCGCCTCCACGCTGGCCTACCAGTGCAAGAAGTTCATCGGCTCCTACGCCGCCGCGATGAACGGCCTCGACGCCGTCGTCTGGACCGCCGGCATGGGCGAGAACAACCCCGAGCTCCGCGACCGCGCCTGCACCGACATGGAATACTACGGGATCAAGATCGACCGCGAAGTGAACGCGAGAACGCACCACCAGCCGCATACCGTGGAGCTCTCGACGCCGGACTCCCGGGTCAAGGTCTACGTCCTGCCCACGAACGAAGAGCTGATGATCGCCTCCGACACGGAAGAGATCGTCAACAGTCTGAAGAAATAATCGTCACAGCGATCGAAAAGGCTGCCGGAAAATCGACCGACAGCCTTTTTCTGTTTGCTGTTTACGTGCTCAGCCCTTCAGGCGCGACGTACTTCTCGCCGGTGTTCGCGCGGAACTGCAGACTGTACAGCTCGGCATAGAGACCGCCCTGCTCGATCAGCCTGTCATGCGTTCCCTGCTCCACGATCCTGCCGCCGGAGATCACCGCGATCTCGTCGGCGTTCTTGATCGTCGAAAGCCGGTGCGCTACCACCAGAGTCGTCCGCCCCCGGCACAGCTCGTCGAGGGACTGCTGGATGAGGATCTCCGTCGTGTTGTCGAGGGCCGACGTCGCCTCGTCGAGGATCAGGATCGGCGGATTCTTCAGAAAGACCCGCGCGATGGCCAGACGCTGCTTCTGCCCGCCGGACAGCCGCACGCCGCGCTCGCCGATCTCCGACGCGTAGCCGTGCTCGAGCGACATGATGTAGTCGTGGATGTTCGCGCGCTTCGCCGCCTCGATCACCTCCTCGTCCGTCGCGTCGAGGCGTCCGTAGAGGATGTTCTCCCTGATCGACGCGTTGAAGAGGTAGATGTCCTGCTGGACAATGCCGATGTTGCGGCGCAGGGATTCCATCGTGACGTCGTGGATCTCCCGCCCGTCGATGAGGATCTCGCCCTTGACGAAGTCGTAGAAATGCGGG
>JAFYBI010000113.1 GCA_017540285.1 Clostridia bacterium
GTCCGCTTTGGAGGGATGTTCGGCTTTGTGCTTCTTCGCGAGGATCGTAAAAATCAGGATGCCGAGCACGAGCGAGAGGAAGCCGACGCCCTGGGAGACGCGGAGATCGCCGAGCATGAGGCTGTCCGTGCGGAGCCCTTCGATGAGCATCCGCCCGAAGCCGTACCAGACGAGATAGAAGCAGAAGATCTGCCCGTCGAATTTCTTCCTCGGATAGAGGAGCGCGAGAACGAGGATCAGCGCGGCGAGGTTCCAGAGGGATTCGTAGAGGAACGTCGGGTGGACGTAATGCTCGGAGAGGAGCACGGCCTCGCCGGATCCGGACAGCGCGGAGGAATATTGCAGAATGCCCATGCGCCACGGGAGCGTCGTTTCGGAGCCGTAGGCCTCGACGTTGATGAAGTTCCCCCAGCGTCCGATGACCTGTCCGATGAGGACGCACGGCGCGAGGATGTCGAAGATCTTCAGAAACGGGATCCCCCGCTTCTTCGCGAAGAGGTATCCGCAGCACAGCCCCGCGAGAACGCCGCCGTAGATCGCGAGCCCGCCCTCCCACACGGCGATGCAGTTGTACAGGGTCCGCGCGAGATTTTGGAAAAACGACCCGTCCGTCACGAGATAGCCGTATTTGTTCCACGTGAAGATCACGTAGTACGCGCGCGCGCCGACGACGCCCGAGAGGATGACGTAAAAGGCGAAATCGGTGATGTCGTCGAGGGAAATGCCCTCGCGCTTGGAGAGCCTGACGGCGCAGAGGACCGCGAGGATCATGCCGCAGGTGATGAGGACCCCGTACCACGCCACGGTGAAGGGACCGGCGCGGAAGGCGATCCGATCGACGTGGAAGGGCGGGATGCCGAGTCCGGGAAACGAGAGATACTGCATGGCTTTTCCTTTCCGGATGCGCTCCATCCGAAGGGATGATTCCTGATTTGCTTCATTATAGCACAAAGCGCGCCGCATTGCAAGAGCGGGTGTGAGATCGAGGAGCGGTGCGGCAGTTTTTTCCCGTCGGCAGGACCAATTCCGGCATGAAATGCTGGATGACGGACGCACATAATCGGACGCGGCGGGGCGCATATTAGGAGACAGCGCGTGAAGAAATGGAGTGGAGAAGAACATGAAACGACTGAACAGAATCATCGCGGCGGCGGTATTCCTCGCGATCCTCGCCGTACCGGCCGCCGCGCGGAGTCCGGAGAGCGTCGGGGTCGGCGGCATGCCGTTCGGCGTCCGGTTTACCGCGGAGGGCGTCGTCATCGTCGGATTTTCCGAGGTGGTGACGGAGAGCGGCGTCGTGAATCCGGCGAAGGACGCGGGGCTCTGCGCGGGGGACGTGATCGTCGCCGTGAACGGGGAGGAGATCGCCACGGCGGAGGAGATGACCGAGAAGATCGAAGCGGGCGGCGGCGCGCTCACCCTGTCCTACCTGAGGGACGGCAGGCGCGGGACCGCCGTCATCACCCCCGCCAGGTCGCAGTCCGACGGGAGGCGGCGCGCGGGGCTCTGGGTCCGGGACACGATGGCCGGGATCGGGACCGTGACGTACTTTCTGCCGGAGACGGGGGAATTCGCGGGACTCGGCCACGGGATCTGCGATCCGGAGGACGGCGGGCTCGTGACGATGGAGGAGGGAACGGTGACGGACGTGATCATCACGGGCGTCGAGAAAGGCGCGCCGGGGACGCCGGGTGAGCTGAAGGGCGCGTTCACCGGGAGCCGCACCGGGACGATCACCTCGAATACCGCCTGCGGGGTCTTCGGGATCTTCGAGAAGCTGCCCCGGGCAGAGCGGATGGAGATCGGCGGGCGGGAGACGGTGCACGAGGGGCGCGCGTCGATCCTCTGCACGGTGGACGCGGACGGTCCGCGGGAATACGCCGTGTGCATCACCGACGTCGACCGCGCGAGCCGGGACAACCGGAGCTTCTCGGTGGTCGTGACGGACAAAGCCCTGCTTGAAAAGACGGGCGGGATCGTGCAGGGGATGAGCGGGAGTCCGGTGATCCAGGACGGGCGGCTCGTCGGCGCGGTCACGCACGTTCTCGTCGGCGATCCGGCGGAGGGCTACGGCATCTTTATCGAGAACATGTTCGATGCGGCGGATATAAGCGAATGAAAATGATGAAGGATGCACGATGAATTCCGGAGCGCGGCGCGTTCGTCATACCGACGCATGCTGTGACGGATGGGTCCGAAGGTTACCAAAGGGCGAGCGGGGAGCCCTTTGGGCAGACGATCCGCAGTCATAAAGGGAAAACGGAAAAAGATCACGATCATGCTGTCGAAAATTTCCAAAAACTCTTGCAAAAACTTCCCCTTCGTGCTATGATGGTATGGGCAGGAAATCTGCCCGGACATCCGAACACAACAGGCACCGCCTGATTTACGAAAGGGAACAGCATTATGAAAAAGTGGAAGGTAGCAGTCATCGGCTGCGGAAGCATCGCAGGATACGCCCATTTCCCGTCCTACGCCAAAATGACCGATCTGGCCGAGGTCGTCGCCTTCGCCTTCTCCGGAACGATGTCCGCGCAGGCGACGACCTCGGCCAGATCGGTCATTTTGGCGTAGGACGGGAAA
>JAFYBI010000114.1 GCA_017540285.1 Clostridia bacterium
ACCGGCTCCTCCCTCTGCGAAGTGGACAAGCTCGACCTCGCCCGCGACCTCATGGCGAAGGCCAGAGCGAAGGGCGTCTCCTTCATCCTCCCCGTCGACAACGTGATCGGCCGCGAGTACAAGGAAGACACGACCTTCATGCGCATCTACTCCGACTCCATTCCGGACGGCTGGATGGGCCTTGACATCGGCGAAAAGACGCAGGAGCTCTTCTCCAAGTCCATCATCGGCGCCGGCACCGTGGTCTGGAACGGCCCGATGGGCGTCTCCGAATGGGAGAACTTCGCGTCCGGTACCCGTGCCGTGGCGAAGGCCGTTGCGGAAAGCGGCGCGATCTCCATCATCGGCGGCGGCGACTCCGCGGCTGCGGTCGAACAGCTCGGCTTCGCCGACAAGATGACCCACATCTCCACCGGCGGCGGCGCGTCCCTCGAATTCCTCGAAGGCCTCGAGCTTCCCGGCATCGCCTGCCTCGAAGACAAATAAGTCGAAAATCCAGGGCGGGAGGGACGCCAACGCGTGTCCCTCCCCCCTTCCATCTTGAACTGAGGAGTATTCCACCATGAAAAAAGAATCCCGTAAAGTCATCATCGCCGGCAACTGGAAGATGAATATGACCCCCTCCGCCGCGAAGGCAGCCGTCGCGAAGACCGCCGCGCTCACCGCGGGCAAGACCGGATGCGAGGTCGTCCTCTGCGTCCCGTTCGTCGACATCGCCGTCGCCGTGGAAGCCGCGAAGGGCACGAACGTCAGAATCGGCGCGCAGAACGTCCACTTCGAGGAAAAGGGCGCGTTCACCGGGGAGATCTCCGCGGAGATGCTGCTCGAAAGCGGCGCGGAATACGTCATCGTCGGCCACTCCGAGAGACGTCAGTACTTCGGCGAGACGGACGAAACCGTCAACAAGCGGACCCGGGCTGCCCTCGCCGCCGGTCTCAAGGTCATCCTCTGCCTCGGCGAAGTGCTCGCCCAGCGTCAGTCCGGCATCACCGAGGAGATCGTCTCCATGCAGACCAAGCTCGACCTCGCCGGGATCCCCGCGGAGCAGATGAAGAACGTGGTCATCGCCTACGAGCCCGTCTGGGCGATCGGCACCGGCCTCACCGCCACCCCGGATCAGGCCGAAGAGGTCTGCGCCATCATCCGCACGGTCGTCGCGGGGCTCTACACGCCCGCCGTCGCGGAAGCCCTCACGATCCAGTACGGCGGCAGCATGAACGACGGCAACGCCGCGGAGCTGCTCTCCAAGGTCGACGTGGACGGCGGTCTGATCGGCGGCGCGTCCCTCGTTCCCGAGAAGTTCGCGAAGATCGTCGACGCCGCGCAGGCGTAAACAGAACAATCAGGCAAACGGCAGTCTTCATCTGCCGTTTTCTTTACACGGAGGCACCCATGAAACATACACCGTTTGATTTTGATTCCCTCTCCCTGCTCGCGGTCGGCCTGCCCGAATCGCTGAAATCCCTCCGGTACGCCGGGCGCTTCGAGGAGGAGCTCGCGGAGATCGACCGTCTGCTCGCGGACGACACGCATCCGGTTTACGAGCCGATCCTGCGGGCGCGCCTCGAACTCGAGAGGATCCTCGCCGCGGGCGTTTCCTACGATTTTTCCGTGACGTGGGCCGACATGATGGAGAAGTTCCGGGCGGACTATCCGGGCTTTGCGGAAAAGGACCTCTTCGCCTTGATCGATTCCGGCCACGCGGACACCCTCATCGGACCGGAGCCCCTCCCCGCGGGGTACCGCTTCCAGGTGGACGCCTACGACAACCTGACGGACTGCTGTGAGGGGTATCTCTATGAGCTCACCCATCCGGGCGAGACCTACCGGCCGACGATGAACGCCCTCCGCCACGAGGCGATGGCGCACATGAAGAAGCACGGCAGGATGGCGGTCCGCTTCACCCTGACGGAGTCCATCGCGCCGAAGGAGGATTTTGTCTTCCCGGGCAAGCGCTTCCGGGCCTGGCTCCCCTTCCCCGCCGTCACGCCCGAGCAGAGCGGCATCGAGCTTCTCTCGTCGAACCGCCCCGTCCGGACCGATGATCATCCGATCCGCACGGCCTATGCGGAATTCGACATGGCGCCGGGCGAAAAGCTGGAGATCGCGTTCCGCTTCACGAACACGGCGACTTATCACGACCTCTCGGACGAGGCCGCGCGCGAAGGCTTCCCGGACGAGGTGAGGCCCTATCTCGCGGAGCAGTATCCGCACATCCGCTTCACGCCGTACCTCACCATGCTCGCGAAGGAGCTCACCGGCGGCATCACGAACCCGCTCGCGAAGGCCCGCGCGATCTACAACTATGTGACGACGCACGTCCGCTACTCCTACATGCGGGAATACCGCTGGATGGACAACCTGCCCGAATACCCGGCGCTGAACGGGCGCGGCGACTGCGGCGTACAGGCGCTTCTCTTCATCACGATCTGCCGTCTGGCGGGAGTCCCGGCGCGCTGGCAGTCCGGCAACTCCTGCCGTCCGACGGGCGTGGGCAGTCACGACTGGGCGCTGTTCTACGTGGAGCCGTGGGGCTGGATGCCGTGCGATCCGTCGTTCGGCGGCGGCATGCTGCGGAACGGGGACGAAGAGGGCCATGCGTGGTACTTCGGCAACCTCGACCCGTACCGCTTCGTCGCCTGCACGGAATTCCAGAAGCAGCTCTCCCCCGCGAAGACGTATTTCCGCTTCGACCCGTACGACAACCAGAGCGGCGAGGCGGAATACGAGGACCTGCGCCTCGACCCGTGGGAAACGGTGCGGATCAAGCGCGTGGAGGAATCGGAAACGGTGGAATAAGGGAATCGCTCATTCCGACAAGGGGCTGGCGGAGTATCGTCAGCTCCTCTTTTTGCGCATTTTTCATTTTTCCGCCCGAAATTGTAAAATTTCTCCCCTCTCCCGTTTCCCTCTTGCATCCGGCGGCGATTTCCGCTATAATGGGCATGTCGGCCGAAGCCGTCTCTGCGATATCACGAAGATATCCGTGTTTTTCCTCGTCCGAGGGGGAAGAATGCGGATTTTTTGATTCCCGCAAATCCAAATCCACCGGAGGTTTTCCCATGAGCAATTCCGCAAGCCGTTCCAAAACCGGAAACCAGACCGTGCGGCAGCTGGTGTTCGCCGCGCTCTTCCTCGCGATCGGGCAGGTCCTGCCCCTCGTCACCGCCCACATCCCCGTCATCCCGAAGA
>JAFYBI010000115.1 GCA_017540285.1 Clostridia bacterium
CCGCCGGGGAATTTCTCGACGCCGTGGACGACGCGGAGCGGGATTTCGGTCTGCCCCGGGGTGTGGAAAGCCGCCGGAGCGACGCCGTCAACGCCTCCGCCTACTGGACCGCCGCCTGCACGCCGGAAAACGTGGACGAGCACATCCGGTACGCGAAAATGGGCGGCTTCCGCATGATGCTGCTCTATTACACCTGCCTCTTCCGGGAGCGCGGCGGGTATGCTCTCAACGGCAATTACGACTGGCGGGACGAATACCCGGAAGGACTCGCCGACGCGCGCCGCATGCTCGACAAGATCCATGCCGCCGGGATCACGCCGGGGCTGCACTTCCTCCAGACGCACATCGGGCTCGACAGCCGGTACTGCACGCCCGACGCCGATCCGCGCCTGCACAAGGTCCGCCGCTTCACCCTCGCCCGCGCGCTCTCCGAAGAAGACGCCGAGATCGAGGTCGAGGAGGACCCGACGGGCTGCGTCACGGACCCGCGCTGCCGGATCCTGCAATTCGGCGGCGAGCTGATCTCCTATGAAGCCTATACCGCCGAGCGGCCCTTCCGCTTCACGGGATGCGTCCGCGGACTCCGCGCCACGACCGTCCGCACCCACCCGCGCGGCGAGGTCGGCGGTCTGCTCGACGTCTCGGAGTTCGGCGCGTCGAGCTGCTACCTCGATCAGGAGACCTCGCTCCAGGACGAGATCGCAGACAAGATCGCCGAGGCGTATTCCGCCGGGTTCCGCTTCTGCTATTTCGACGGCTCCGAGGGCACGAACGCCCCGCACGAGTTTTACATCCCGCTGGCGCAGTACCGCGTGTGGAAAAAGCTCGTCCCGTCCCCGCTCTACACCGAAGGCGCGGCGAAGGCACATTTCTCGTGGCATCATCTCTCCGGCGGCAACGCGTTCGACATCTTCCCGCCCGCGGTCTTCAAGGAGATGATCCGCCGCTATCCCGCCGAGGAAGCGCCGCGGATGCGCGAAGACTTCACCCGTCTGAATTTCGGCTGGTGGGGCTTCTGGCTCCCCTTCGGCCGCGACGACGGTGGGACGCAGGCCGATCTCATCGAATACGGCACGAGCCTCGCCGCCGCGTGGGACTGCCCCGTCACGATCCAGACGAATCTTTCATCCTTCCGGCGTCACCCGCGGATGGGGGACATCCTCGAGGTCTTCCGCCGGTGGGAGGACGTCCGCGCGCGGCATCTTCTGACCGATGAGGACAAAGAAGCGCTGCGGGATCCGGACGGCGAGCACATCCTCCTGCTGAACGGCGCGGGGGAATACGAGCTCACGCCGTACGAGCCGATCGAAACCGCCGACCCGCGCGTCCGGGCGTATCTCTTCAGGAGGAAAGGCGCGTCGATCGCCGTCTTCTGGCAGACCGACGGGGACGGGACGCTCCGTCTGCCGCTGGGCGCTCCGATCATGCTCACCCGCGAGATCGACCGGGAGGCGCTCCGGTTCGACGTCGATCCCGCGGACGGCGCGCTTCTCCTCCCGATCGGCGACCGCGCCTATCTCGCAACCGCCGCGGACGAAGAAACGATCCGCCGCGCCTTCGCCTCCTGCGCGCTCGTTTGATTTTTCCGAAACGCAGAACAAGGCTGTCGCAAAAGGAATTTGGTGCTGGTTGTCTATAGAATCCGCCTTCCAATGTGCGTAGACGATTACAGAAACATCCGGGTGGAAAACCGCATGAGACGTGTCATTCCGAGGAAGGGCCCGGGGGCCCTGACGTGGGAATCCGTACTTCTTCATGAACGAACAGCCATTTTCCATGGCTTCCTCCC
>JAFYBI010000116.1 GCA_017540285.1 Clostridia bacterium
ATGGGCACGTCCCAGGCCCCGACGGAAGCGATCGTCGCGACGCTCCGGGACACGGAATACGACACCGGTCCCGATCTGCGCCAGCTCGACAGGATCTGCAAGTATTTCACGCCGCTGCGCGAGAAGTACCTCGCCTCCGGGCTTCTCGATCCGAAGGTTTTGAAGGTCGACGTCAACTGCCTCCTCTATCAGGTCCCGGGCGGCATGCTCTCGAATCTCGTGTCCCAGCTCAAGCAGCAGGGCAAGAGCGAAAAGCTCGCCGAGGTGCTCGAAGAGGTCCCGAGAGTCCGCGAGGACGCCGGATTCCCGCCGCTCGTCACCCCGACTTCCCAGATCGTCGGCACGCAGGCGGTGCTGAACGTCATCGCCGGCGAGCGCTATAAGCTCGTTTCAAAGGAATTCAAGGGCCTGGTCCGCGGCGACTACGGCAAAACGCCTGCGCCGATCAAGACGGAATTCGTGAAGAAGATCATCGGCGACGAGGAACAGATCACCTACCGTCCCGCCGATGCGATCAAGCCCGAGCTCGACACGCTGCGCGAGAAGGTTAAGCCGTGGGAAGAGCAGGACGAGGACGTCCTCTCCTACGCGCTCTTCGAGCAGGTCGCGACCAAGTTCTTCGAGTACCGCAAGGCGAAGAAATACGGTCTCGACGCGGACAACGGCGACGCGGTCCTCGGCGTTCATACGGTCTGACGATATGGTCCTGATCTGCGACCGCGGTGTCACGGAACGGGCGAAGAATCTGAGAGAGCGGATGCTCATGCGCGGGATCCCCGCGGCGGTCTCCGCTCTTTCTTCGATCCGGGCGTTTTTTCCCGTCCGCCTCTTTGTCTGTTACACCGACGTCTTTGACGATCTGCGGCGGCTCCCGTACGGCAACGTCCGCTGCATCGCCGTCGGCGAAGGATTCGTCAACTCCGCGCTCAACGCCGTGAGGGTCGGCGGGGAAGAGGAAGCGATCGCGGCGGCATGGCACAGTCTCGCTCTGCACGGTCCGGACGCGTCCGGCTTCGGGTGCCATCTGACGCCGGAGATCTTCCGCGGCCCGGGGTTCTATGAGATCCGGGGACACACGGTCCTCTTCACGCGGATCGAGGAGAGGATCTTCCTCTGCCTCGCGCTCGCCGGGAACCGGTGCGTCTCTGTGGAAAACCTGCGCGCCTTCTCTCTGCCGGGGGATCGGGAGAAGCGGACGGAGGGCGCGATCGCCATGCATGTCTGCAACCTCAACGCGAAGCTCGCGCCCGCCCTCGGAGAACGCCCGATCCGGGAAAAGCGGTTTTACGGGTATTATCTGGAAGGGATCTGATCGAAAATGAACGAACACATGAATCTGACCGAACGCGCGATCGACATGCGGGTGTTTTTCGACCGCAAGGCGGACGGATACGACGACGTGCACAGAAGCTTCATGGAGACGAAAACCGCTCTGACCGAAGCGCTCCCGGACGGCACCCGGCGCGTTCTCGATCTCGGCGGCGGGACGGGACTCGAGCTCTTTCCGCTTTTCGAGCGCTTCCCGGATGCCGTCGTCACGGTGATCGACGTGTCGGAGAAGATGCTCGACGCGCTGCGCCGACGTCCCTTCGCCGACCGCGTGCGTCCGGTTCCGGGCGATTTCTTCGAGGTCGATTTCGACTCGGATTACGACGCGGTGATCTCGACCTCCGCGCTGCATCACTTCGAACCGGACGACAAGCTGATCCTCTGGCGAAAGATTTACGGCTGCCTCAGGCCGGGAGGGCTCTTCCTCAACGCCGACAAGATCTCGGCGGATCGGCAGGCAGAGACGGATGCGTTCGCCTTTTACCGGAAAAACAAGGGCTCGGAGAATTATCCGCACATCGATACACCCCTCGCGCCGTCGACCGAAGTCCGGCTGCTCGAAGACGCGGGTTTCCGAAACGTCACCGTGACCCTGACCGACCGCGATAACTACCGCCTGTTCCGGGGAGAAAAATAAAACAAAAACCGTCGCGTGACTGCGGCGGTTCTTTTCACGGATGCGGGATTCAGAATTTCATCTTGTCGATCAGCTCGATCTTGCGGCGGGAGGAGCTGTACGCGAGGCGGAGATCTCCGGCGGCGTTCGCGGCGTCTTCGAGGTCGCAGAGCACGCGGTACTGCATATAGAAGGGAAGCGCGGCGTCGAGGGAGAGCTCGCGGAGCTTTTTGATCCCCTCGTTCTGACGTTCTCCGCGGAGCAGGGCGCGGGCGTTCAGATGGCGGTCGTAATGCGATCCCTTCGGAAACTCCTCCTTCGGATCGTGACCGGCGAGCGCGCGGAAATACGCGATCGTCCAATACGGCACGAACGCGCTTGCGGCGGACGGATCGCAGAGAGCGGCCGGGACCGAAGCGGTGGAAGAAGCCTCGCAGAGCTCGCGGAGATAGCGGACCGCAGCGGAGAAGTCCTCCCGGCAGTAGACCGACTGTCCGGCGAAGCGCTCCGCCTCGTCGAGTTCACGGTTGGCCGATCGGATCGCGAAGCGCGCCGCGCGCTCCTTCGCCAGGGAAAAGTGCGCTTCCGCGAGGATGCGGGCGACCTCATCGTCGATCGAAGGCGGCGGAAGCCCGGCACAGAGCTCGACGCAGAGGGAGGCGTCTTTCGCGCGGTATGCCTCCTTCAGCGCGTCGATCACGGAGAGCTTCAGATACCGGCCTTCGCTCTCCGCGTCGGAAAAGAAGTACCCGACCGGGGCGTCAAGACGTTCGGCGAGCCACAGCAGCGTCTGTACGGACGGGGACGCGTTCCCGGATTCGATCAGGCTGAGCATGTTGCGCGTGATGTGATCGCCGGCGAGCTCCTTCTGCGTCAGGCCGCGTTTGAGGCGCAGTTCCCGGACGCGCGCGCCGAACTCGCGCTCATTCATCTTGCTTGTCCCTCTTCGGGCGGATGCCGTACTTTTCGTCCATCGCGGCGAGCTTCTTCTCGATGCCGTCGAGGACGCCGCTCTGATAGTACGCGATGAGGCTGTTCATCTCGTCGCTCCGCTGGTTCATCTTCGAGAGGAGCGTCTTGATCTCGTATTCGATGTCGGTGATCGACGTGGTGAGCTCGCGGACGCAGTTTTCGACGCTGCCGTGCAGGTCGCCGCTCACGTTGTCCAAAAGCTCCGTCGCCGTCTGGGAAATGCGTTCGCGGATGTACGCGGCCTCTTCTTCGGTCTCCGCTTTGGTGCGGGCGATCACGGCGTCGCATTCGGCGCGTTTCTGTTCGCATTCGAGTTCGATGTCCGAGCGGAGCTTTTCGGCTTCCTCCTCCGCGTCGCTGACGATCTCCTCGGCGCTCCGGTTGGCATTGATGAGGATATCCCCGAGCTGGGAGCTGATCTTGTCGTACATCGCGAGCTTGTAGGCGTCGCTGCCTTTTTCGTTGACGTTTCCGCGCACCGCCGCCACCTTTTCGGCGACTTCGGCCTCCACGGACGTTCGGACCGCCGCGATCTCGGCTTCCTTCGAGGATTTGAGCTCTTCGAGCTGCTCGAGGACGTACGCCTTGAGATCCGCCGCTTCCTTTTCGCGATCCGCCAGCTTTGCGCGGAGATCGGACGTCTCGGCGTTGTGGCGGTCATTGGCGAGATAGAGCTCTTCGGCGGACTTCTTCTCGCTCTCCCGGGACGCGATGAGCGCCGACCTCAGTTCTTCGGCTTCGGCTTTCGCAGTGTCGAACGCTTCGGATTTTTCCGAGAGCTTCCCATCCGTGTCTTCCAGAGCGGCTTTCAGCGTATCGGCGGATTTCTGCGTATCGATAAGGGAATTGCGTACGGTCTCCAGTTCGCCGAGTGCCTCGGCAAGCTGCTGTTCCTTCGTCTGCGCGGATGCAAGCGCTTCATCGCGGGCCTTCTCCGCCTCGATTTTCTCTTCCCGCAGATGGGCGACGGACTGCGCGAGGGATTCGGCGTTGCGGCTCAGCGCATCGTATTCCGCGCGGAGGGATTCCATCGCCGCGTTCCGGGTGTCGAGCTCGATCCGGCAGTCTTCGAGGGCGGCTTCGGACGCTTCGCAGGCCGCGGTCTTTTCGCCGAGCTCCGCCGCATGGGACTCCGCCTCCGCTTCAAGAGCGGCGATCCGCCCGTTTGCGTCGTCGAGCGCGCTCTGGGCACACGCGGCGGCTTGCCGGGCGGCTTCCAGCGCTTCCGTATGTCTGAGATCGGTTTCCTTGATGTATCGGTTGACGTCTTCCTTGTGGTATCCGCCGAGCTGCGTGCGGAACCGTCTTGCGCTCTCGTCGTTCATAATGCTCCTCCGTCGGGTGTTTCCGTTGCTCATATTGTAGCACAGATTCCCCGAAAAATCAACCGTCTGCGACAGATTCGCCGCGCGATCCGTAAAAATTATTTACACAGGCACGCGGGCGGTATGCATCGGCCCGGTTTTTTGAAAGATTTTCCCGGGAATGGGAAAAAACAGCGAAGTTAGATATGGACTTTCCCGGGAAAACGTGGTATAATGTCACATATTGATATGACGAATCAGGATAGGAGAATCAGAATGGATTATCAACTTCTTGCGGATCTGCTGTTTCCGGATGTGACGATGACACCGGAGGAGGTCGAGGCGAAATACCCGCCCCGGAATCTCCCCGAAGGCACGAAGGTCACGCGCTTTGCCCCCAGCCCGACCGGATTCGTCCACTTCGGCGGCATGTATCAGGCGGTCGTGGACGAGCGGCTCGCGCATCAGTCCGGCGGCGTGTTCTTCCTCCGCATCGAGGACACCGACGGCCAGCGTGAGGTCACGGGCGCGGTCGAAGCGCTTCTCAACACGCTGAAAACCTACGGCGTCGCCTACGATGAGGGCGTCGCGTTCGATGAAAGCGGATGCCTCACCGACGTCGGCGATTACGGTCCCTACAAGCAGAGCGAGCGGGCCGCGCTGTATCATGTTTTCGCGAAGAAGCTCGTCGCGGAGGGAAAGGCGTATCCTTGCTTCACGACCGAGGAAGAGCTCGAAGAGATCCAGGCTGCCGACAAGAAGGCCGAGATCCAAAACACCGACTGGCACACCGCCGCGGCGGAAAAGCGGGCGCAGATGCTGAAGAACCGCGAATTCACCCTCGATGAGGTGAAGGCGCATCTGGCGGCGGGAGATCCGTTCGTCCTCCGCATCCTCGCGGACGGCGATCCGGAGAAAAAGACGAAATTCACCGACCTCGTGAAGGGGAATCTCGAGGTTCCCGAGAACGACGAGGATTTCGTGCTCCTGAAATCCGACGGCATCCCGACGTATCACTTCGCGCACGCGGTCGACGACCACCTCATGAAGACGACGCACGTGATCCGCGGCGAGGACTGGCTCCCGAGCCTCCCGAAGCACATCCAGCTCTTCCGCGATCTCGGATTCAGGATGCCGAAGTACCTGCACACCGCGCAGATCCTGAAGACCGACGAAAACGGCGGCAAGAAGAAGCTCTCGAAGCGCGATATGGGCGCGAAGATGGACGACTACCGCCGGATGGGCTACGTCACCGAGGTCGTCTGGGAGTATCTTCTGACGCTGCTCAACTCCAACTTCGAGGAGTGGCATGCGCAGAACCCCGACAAGAGCTTCCTCGACTTTCCGTTCAACATCAAGAAGATGTCCGTCTCCGGCTGTCTCTTCGATTTCGACAAGCTGAACGACGTCTCGAAGAACGTGCTCTCGAAGATGAGTGCCGACGAGATCTATGACAAGACCCTCGACTGGGCGCGGGAGTTCGATCCGGAATTCGCGGATCTGCTCGCCGCCGACCCGGCCTACGCGAAATCCTTCTTCTCGATCGGGCGCGGCGGCAAGAAGCCACGCAAGGACTTCGCGACCCTCTGCGAGGTGAAGCCCTTCGTCTCCTTCTTCTACGATCCGCTCTTCGAGGTCACGGAGACGATCCCCGGGAAATTCGACCGCGCGGACGTGAAAACCGTCTATGAGAAGTTCCTCGAGACCTCCGACCCGGCGGACGTCAGCGGCGCGTGGTTCGCGAAGATCCAGAAGATCGGCGAAGCGCTCGGCTATACGCCGGACATGAAGGCATACAAGGCTGATCCCGACGCGTACAAGGGCAACGTCGGCGACGTATCGATGTTTCTCCGGATCGCGGTGACGGGCCGGATGAATTCCCCCGACATGTACGCCGTGATGCAGATCCTCGGCGAGGACCGCGTGAGGGCCCGGATCGAAGCCGTTCTGAAAGCACTTTGAGAGGAGAGAGAACATGGCAGAATCAAACTTCATTCATGATTTCATCGACGAGGACATCGCGTCCGGCAAAACGAAGACCGTCCACACGCGCTTTCCTCCCGAACCGAACGGATACCTCCACATCGGCCACTGCAAGGCCCTCGTGATCGATTTCGGCACTGCCGAGAAGTATCACGGCCTCTGCAACCTCCGCATGGACGACACCAATCCCGCGAAGGAAGACACCGAATTTGTCGACGCGATCAAGGAGGACATCCATTGGCTCGGCTTCGACTGGGGCGACCGCTTCTACTACGGCTCCGATTATTTCGAAAAGACCTACGAATTTGCCGAAGAGCTGATCCGAAACGGCGACGCATACGTCTGCGAGCTCACTCCCGAGCAGTTCAGGGAATACCGCGGCGATCTCACGCATCCCGCCGTCTCCCCGTATCGCGACCGTCCGATCGAAGAAAACCTCGATCTCTTCCGCCGGATGCGCGCCGGCGAGTTCCCGGAGGGCAAATATACCCTGCGCGCGAAGATCGACCTCGCG
>JAFYBI010000117.1 GCA_017540285.1 Clostridia bacterium
CCTTCACGGCCTGATGGTGGTAGGAATTGGTCCGGAGCAGGGACGATCCGACAAGCCGCGCGAGGGAGCCGGAGGCATAGACCGTGTGCCGTCTTCCCTCGGGCAGATCCTCGAAGTGCGGGCGCGCCGAGCCCAAAACCTGAGCGTAGATATCCTGCAAGAGCGTTCCGCCGAGCGCGACGTTCATGACCTGAATCCCGCGGCAGATGCCGAAGACGGGGCGGTCGAGGGCGATCAGCTCCCGGAGCAGGGCCAGCTCGAAGCGGTCTCGGGCGGGTTCTCCTTCCCCGCAGGCCGGATGGCGTTCCTCTCCGTAATAGGCGGGATCGACGTCGTCGCCGCCGGTGCAGAGATAGCCGTCGAAGGCCTCCGCATAGGCGCGGATGACGGCGGGATCCTCGGTGAAGGGCAGGATCACCGGGCAGACGACCTCCCCGATCTCCCGCCCGCCGAGCAGGACGTAATTCGTATAGCGCTCGTAGAGCTTGAAGCCTTTTTCGATTGTGGACGCGGTCAGCGCGATGGTTTTCATAGTCGCCTCGGGATGAAGAATTTCACCCTTCATTATACAGGATATGCTGTGGAATTGCAAGGGATTTGCAAAGAAAAGAACCCGGACGGCCCTTCCTGTGAGAGAGCCGCCCGGATCCTTTTGGATCGGGGTCCGGTTTATTCCACCCGTTTCCCGTTGACGATGACCTTCGCGGCGTCGATATCGCCCGTCACATTGCCTTCCACGGTCACGTTCCCGCCCGCGTCGATTTCGCCGGACACATCGCCGCCGACCGAGACCTTGTCGCCCGCGCTCAAGTCGCCTCCGACGCCGCCTCCGACCGACACGCTTCCGCCCGCTTCCACGTCTCCGGACACGCTTCCGCCGACCTCCGCGTCCTTCGACGAGTTCAGATCCCCGTTCACGTCTCCGGACACCGTGACGGCTCCCGCATCCACGTCCCCGTTGACCGAGCCGCCGACCGTCACCGGTCCGCAGTCGTTCAGGTCCCCTGAGACTTCTCCCTCGACCTTCACGTCCTTCGCGTCGCTGATGTCGCCGTTGACGTCGCCGTTGACCGTGACGCCGGCGGCTCCCGAGAGATCCCCGTCGTAGTCGCCCGAAATGGTGACGGTCTTTCCGTCCGCCGACGCCAGACCGCCGAAGTCGCCCGAGACGCTGCCTTCCACGGAAAGATCCCCGCCCACGCCGGTCACGTCGCCTTCGATATCGCCCAATACGGTCATGCTGCCCCCGGACGAGGCGTCCCCGTCCACGTCGCCCTCGACGACGATATCGCCCCCGGCGGAAGCGTCTCCGTCTATGTCGCCGTACACGGACAACTTGCCGCCCACGCTCACTTCTCCGTTGATATCGCCGGTCACGGTGGCGTCGCCCTGAGCCGTCACGTCGCCTTCCACGTCCCCGTTGACCTGAACGGACGCGGTCGAAACCACATTGCCTCCCACGGGACCGTTCACCGTGACGGACGCCGCCGTCGAGAGATCCCCGGCATACGGGCCGTTGATCGTGACGTTTTTGCCGTCCGCCGTGAAGGAAGAGCCGTCCTCCGCTTCCTTCGCGCCTTCTTCACGGACTCCCATTCCCGCGGATTTTTTGCCCGAGACCGCGCCGCATTTCAGTTCCAGTCCGGCGTTCGCGTTCCCGGCCACGTCGCCGCAGGTGAGATTCAGACCGGCGTTCGCGGGACCGTTCACATTGCCCCGCACCAGCATGTCGAGCCCGCTGTCCGCCCGGCCGTTCACGTCGCCCTCCACCGTCACGGACAGCTCGGACCGGAGCGATCCGCCGACGCCGTGCACATGGATGTGGAGGAACCTTGCGGGATTGCCGCGGAACGAGACGACGACCTTTCCGTCCTTCACGACGCAGATCTCGTATTCTCCCTCTTCGCCCCCGAAGTCCACGGTCTCCTCCGAGGCGGGCAGGGACCAGCCGTCCGGGTTCACGCGGATGTGCTCGCCGCTGTCCCCCGATTCCTGCGCGTTCAGGACGCGGGTTTCAAGGTCGGCTTCCATCTCCTTCACGACGGCTTCCTCCGCTTCCCGGGCCATGCGGTTGAATTCCGGTTCCTGCGCTTCCATCTCGCGGTTCATGCGTTCGATCTCGCGGTTCATGCTGTCAAGTTCCGGTTCCATAGAGCGGACTTCCTCTTCAAGGCTCTCCGCCATGAAATTGAAGTCATCCGCCCATTCTATCAGCTCTTCTGCCGTCTTTTCCCGTTCCTCTTCCAGTCCTTTTGCGGCTTCTCCGCGCAGTTTCGCTGCCTCCGCACGGGTTTTCTCCGCGGCTTCGGCGGCCTGTCTGCGCATGACCTCGCCCATCCGACGGTATTTCTCCGCCTGATCCTTCAGACCGGCCTTCATGGCTTCCTGATGC
>JAFYBI010000118.1 GCA_017540285.1 Clostridia bacterium
ACCCGCTTCACCGACGGCGGGGAATTCGGCCTCGGCTGCGAGATGGGCATCTCGACGCAGAAGCTCCACGCGCGCGGCCCGATGGGACTCGAGGAGCTGACGTCGTATAAGTATATCATCCGCGGAAACGGCCAGATCCGATGATCTCCGTCAATACCAGGTACTAAAGCATCGTGATGAACCTTCCCGGAAGGGAAACGGATGAAAGGAGACAGAACATGAAACAAACATTCTTTTTGCGGATCGCAGCGGGGCTGCTTGCCCTTTTGATGCTCGTGCTCGCGTCCTGCTCGGAAAAGCCGGGGGAAGCCCGACCGGACGCATCGACCCCGGCCAGCACGCCCGATGCCGCGGAAACCGAACCGACCGTGGAGGAGGAATACGATCCTTTCTCGGAACTGCCCTCCGATCAATACGGCGGACGTTCCTTCCACCTTCTTGCGCGGGAAGCCTATCTCTACGAACTCTGGACCGAGGAGATGACGGGCGACGTCTTCAACGACGCGGTCTTTGACCGGAATTCCCTTGTCGAAGCGCGGTACGACGTAAAGATCGAACCCATCCCGATTGCCGGCGAGTGGGGCGATCGCGATCAGTTTCTCGCGACTGTCCGTGCGTCCGTCCAGGCAAACGACGGCGCGTACGACCTCATCGACGGGTACGCCGCGACGATCGGCAACGGGTTCTCGTCCGGGCTTTATCTGAATCTGCGCGAGGTCCCGAATCTGCAGCTGGAAAAGAGCTGGTGGTCCGCCCTCCTGCGCGACGAACTGACGGTCAACGGCCGCCTCTTTGCGATCACCGGCGACATCGCCGTCAACATGTGGGAGCAGATGCAGGTGCTCTTCTTCAATAAGAAGCTGGCACAGGATTATGCCATCGGCTCGCCCTACGATGCGGTTCTCGACGGTTCATGGACCTTCGACAAATACCTCTCGATGATCGCCGGGCACTCCGTGGACCTCGACGGCGACGGCAAGATGACCGTCGACGACAGCTACGGCGCGGTGTATTATGACGCCCTCACTTTCGACAACCTCCACAACGCGTTCGGTGTGCGCTACACGAAACGCGATGCGGACGGCGGCGTCGAGCTGGATCTGTACAACGATCAGATCGTCTCGATCTCCGAGCTGGCGAGCGCGCTCGCGTTTGAGAATCAGGATGTTTGGTACACTAATCAGGGTGTCGGGGACAGCCGTGAGCCCGCACGCAGGATCTTCTCCGAGAGCCGCGGCCTCTTCTTCGCGAGCGTCCTCGAGGATGCGATCATCATGCGCGACATGGACGCGGATTTCGGCATCCTGCCTTATCCGAAGTGGACCGAGTCACAGGAAGCGTATTATACCACTTCCCGCGACGGCCGCTCTATGTTCGCCATCCCGATCGACGTACCGGACGCCGCTTTCTGCGGACTCATCACCGAGGCCATGTGTATCGAAGGCAGCCGGACCGTCATCCCGGTCTACTATGACAAGGTTTTGAAGGGCAAGACCGCCCGCGATGAGGAAAGCGCGTCCATGCTCGACATCATCCGCGCGGGCCTCGTGCTCGACTTCGCGGCGGAGTATGCCGTGCAGTCCGAGCGCTGCGGCTTCATCATCCGCGACGTCATCGAGCAGAAAACCAACATCGCGTCGCTCTATAAATCGAAGGAAAAAGTCTATAAGAAATCCTTCGAGAAATTCCTCGCCGCTTATTACGAATGATGTATTAACCTCGAACAGCCGCGGACCTCTCTGTGGGATCTGCGGCTGTTTTGTCTTGATTTCGGCTGCGCGATGTGCTACAATACAGAAAACACACCCTCGGAGGACGCTATGCTTGAGAAAAACGGAAACGAATACCTGCGCAGGCCGAAAGCGGGACCGGTCGTCTCCCCGGGAGAATTCGTCTTTTCCGCGGCGCACCTCGATCACAGACACATTTTCGGCATGACGCGCGCCCTGATCGAAGCGGGCGGGACCCTCCGATCGGTCTGGGACCCGGATCCGAAGAAGCGTGCGGACTTTCTGAAAGCCTTCCCCGGGACGGTCGAGGCGCGGTGCGAGGAGGAGATCCTCGACGATCCGGCCGTCATGCTCGTCGCGGGGGCGGCGGTGACGAACGAGCGGTGCGCCTTCGGTGTGCGCGTGATGAACGCGGGGAAGGACTATTTCACCGACAAAGCCCCGATGACGACGCTCGCCCAGGTCGACGACGCGCGCGAAGCGGTCCGCCGGACGGGCAGAAAATACATGGTCTACTACTCCGAGCGCCTCCATGTCGAGTGCGCGGTCCTCGCGGGCTATCTGATCGAAGACGGCCTCATCGGGCGCGTGCTCAGCGTCTCGGGCTTCGGACCCCACCGGATCGGACCTCCGGCAGGGCGTCCCGACTGGTTCTGGCGGCGCGGGTCGAGCGGCGGGATCCTCTGCGACATCGGGAGCCATCAGATCGAAC
>JAFYBI010000119.1 GCA_017540285.1 Clostridia bacterium
CCCGGACGTCTTCGTCCCGCAGCAGTTCGCGAACGTCAACAACACGATGGCGCACAAGAAGCACACCGCGCTCGAGATCATGGCGCAGGTCTGCGGACCGATCCACGGCTTCTGCTCCGGCATCGGCACGGGCGGCACGATCACGGGCATCGGGGAGGTGCTGCGCGCGCAGTATCCCGAGATCGAGATCTGGGCGGTCGAGCCGGAAAACGCGGCGATCCTCGCGGGCGGCACCATCGGCACGCACCTGCAGATGGGGATCGGCGACGGGATCATCCCGCCCATCCTCAACCGCGAGATCTACGACGACATTTACATCGTCACCGACTGCGAAGCGCTCGAGACCTCGAAGCGTCTGGCGCGGGAAGAGGGCCTGATGGTCGGGATCTCCTCCGGGACGAACGTCGCGGCCGCGCTCAAGCTCGCCGAAAAGCTCGGGCGGGGGAAGACCGTCGTCACCGTCCTGCCGGACACCGCGGAGAGATACTTCTCAACGCCGCTGTTCGGCGAATGAACCGATGAAAGCCGCTCCGACGACCGGGGCGGTTTTTCTCGTCTGCCTCTTGACTTTTCCTGCTTTCTCGTGTAAAATGATTTTGGCGAAACAAGGCGTTTTCCGCCGACTTTTTCCGCCGAATCCTCCCGCTCTGAAAGGAACGCCATGACACAGGCTCTCTCCTCCCTCAGGGAATTCACCTTTCCTTCCGCCGTGATCCGCCTGCTGCTCGCGATGCTCTCCGGCGTGCTCGTCGGTTATGGACGCTCGAGGACGCAGCGCGCGGCCGGACTGAGGACCTACACCCTCATCTGCGTCGGCTCCGCGCTCAGCGTCATGATCTCCCTCTATTTCTACGAAATGCTCCACGGACCGTGGCTTCCCGTCGTCGAGACCGTCGGCGAGAAATTCGATGCGGCCCGGTATGCCGCGCAGACGATCTCGGGCATCGGCTTCCTCGGCGCGGGCATCATCTTCAAGATCGCGCACAGCCAGGTCAGCGGGCTCACCACGGCGACCGGCCTCTTCGCCGTCGTCTGCATCGGGCTCTGCGCCGGCGCCGGTTTTTACGAAGCCGTGATCGTCGCGATTTTGATCGTCATCCTCGTCCTCAACGTCATGTGGCCGCTCGAGCGCCGTTTCAAGCGGCGGGTGCGCAACATCAACCTCTATGTGGAGCTCTCCTCGATCGACGACATCGCCGTCATCACCGACCTCATCGAGGGCATGAACGCGCAGATCTTCGACATCGAGCTCGAGAGAACGGAGCGGACCGAAAAGGGGTATCCCTCCGCGGTCTTCAACATCAAGATGAGCCGGGAGAACCGATCGCACTCCGCGATGCTGTCCTCCGTCGCCGAAATGCCCTGCGTCCAGTCGGTGCAGGAGCTGATTTCCTGAAAGGAGAGACAAGATGTTACCGTTTGCCGCTCCCCTCCGGGAACTCAGTTTTCTCTCCGTCCTTCTGCGGCTGTTCCTTGCGTGCGCGTGCGGAGCCGTCGTCGGCCTCGAGCGCTCCGCCAAAAACCGCCCTGCGGGCTTTAGGACGCACATCCTCGTCTGCATGGCCGCCGCGCTCGCCGCTCTCTCGGGGCTCTATCTCTATCTCGTGATGGGCCTGCCGACGGATATCAGCCGCATCGGCGCGCAGGTCATCAGCGGACTCGGCTTCATCGGCGCCGGCGCCATCATCGTCACGCCGAATATGGATATCAAGGGCCTCACCACGGCGGCGGGCCTCTGGGTGACCGGCATCATCGGACTGGCCATCGGAAGCGGGTACTACGAAGGCGGGATCGTCGGCACAGTCCTCGTGCTCCTGACGGAAACGCTTCTCACCAGCCTCTCCTCCCGCATCCAGAAGAGACCGCTCGCCATCTTCCGGGTCTACTACCGCGAAAAGACGTCGCTCGATCAGGTGCTCCGAACCTGCAAGGACGAGAAGATGACCATCGTCAATCTCCGGATCCGTCTCGTGAGCGGCGAGGAAGAGCAGAAAAAATACCGGGCCGATGTCACCCTGTGCGGCACGGCCAAGACCGACGTTCTGCTCTCCAAGATCGAGCACATGCCCGGCATTGAAGGCGCGTCGGAGGCGTAAGGCTTGCCCCAATCATGAAAATCAGACTGTTTGAAGACAAAGAATTCTATCAGAAGCTCGCGGCGCTGACCCTTCCCATCGCGTTTCAGAGCCTGATGCTCGCGGCAGTGGCAGCCGGGGACGCGGTGATGCTCGGCCGGGTGGAGCAGAACTCCATGGCGGCCGTCTCCCTCGCGACGCAGATCCAGTTCGTACAGAACATGCTGCTCTCGTCGATGGTGTCGGGCGTGACCGTCCTCGGCGCGCAGTATTGGGGCAAGGGAGACCGGAGGACCGTCCGCGATCTCTTCAACCTCGGCCTGCGGCTCAATGGGATCATTTCGATCGCGTTCTTCATCGCGTGCGTCTTCTTCCCGCGCCCGCTCATGCTCCTGTAC
>JAFYBI010000120.1 GCA_017540285.1 Clostridia bacterium
ATCCGCTTTGCCGCCGCAAGATCATAGGCGAAGGTTTTGTCGACGAAGCAAGGTTTGCCGGACGCGAGGGGGATCCGCGAGACCTCCTCATGCGTGCGGGAATCGTCCGCGGCGATCACCATCACGGCATCCACGGACTCGACGAGCTCCTCCATGCTGCGGCAGGCGATCATATCGCGTTCCCGGCACCAATCCCCGTTTGTCACCCCGGACGGGGCGGTCCGCATGCCGTACGCATGGGTCACTTCCATGTCGAGGCCGAGGTCCCGGATCGCGCTGCGCAGGAAGCCGGGATAGTAATTGCAGTGCCAATTGTCGAGGTAATCGTCGGCAAATCCGATCTTCAGCTTCTTCATTTTCCGTCCTCCCCGACGCGCATGCCGGCCTCGTCCGCTTCGCGCAGACGGAACGCGTCCGATGTCAGGCGGGAGTAATAGGCATCCGCGGCGGTGAGAGCGACGGCGAGGACGAAGCGCGCCTGCTTCACGGTCTCGGGATCATGCCCGAAGAGCGTGTCGAAGTTCCCGCCGGGCCGGAAAAGCTCTTCTTCCGTCGTTTTCATGAGGGATGCGAGATCAAACCGGTTCATGTCGTGCTCCTTTTCTTCTATTTTGCCTCATTGTATCATACAATTCCCCGGCTGTCAATCCGCAGGGCGGCAATCGGCAAGATTCTCCAATTTTTTTGGAATTCTCATCAGAATTTTATGCCATGTTCACAACAAGATCACAATTTTATGCTAAAATAACATTGCAAGGAAGATCGGAGGCACACCATGAACGTACTGATGCTGCTGACCCCGAAGAGCGAGGTCCGCTATCTGAAAGACACGGCGAACGTCCGCGCCGCGCTCGAAACCATGAAGCACCACGGCTATACCGCCCTCCCGGTGGTGACGAAGGAAGGCGCGTATGCGGGGAGCGTGAGCGAGGGAGATTTTCTCCGTTACATTGTGGAAAACGGCACGCCGGCGGACTGGGAGAAGATCCGCCTCAAAGAGATCCTTCGCCCGGGCTTCAATCCCGCGGTGACGGCGTCGGTCCCGACGGAGGAGCTGATCCGCCGCGCCGAACAGCAGAACTTCATCCCCGTGACGGACGACCGCGGCACCTTCATCGGGATCGTCACCCGGAAGACGGTGATCGAGACCTCCTGCGAGCCGCAGATCGACCGGGAGAGACGGATGCGCGCGTGAGACAACCTGAACGGGAAATTCAGAAAACCGCCTTTTGAGGGGCGGTTTTTCTATCGGGGGATCCTGCTCTCACTCAAACAGCCTCACGCCGATTTTGGAGATGAACTCATCCGCACCTTGCTCCGGTGTGACTTTCCCTTCCCACACGCGGTCGATGATCGTGTATATCGCCAGATACCCGTCGGAGTCCATCAATCCGGTCCGGCTTCCCCGGTAGAGCGGCAGAAGCCGTGCGCTCTTCTCCGCAAGACCGGCGGCGCTGCGGCTTAAGGGAACCGGGTTGTCTTCTTCCGAGGCTGCCCGCGCGAGCCCCTCAAAGTAGCGGTGATACTGGTTCGTGTTTTTCGCCAGATAGGTCTTCTCCGTCTCGACCATCGTGACCCAATACTCTCCGCTTAAGAAGCGCAGGAATGCGTAAGCGGTTTCCGGATTCTGTGTGTCGCGGTAACCGAAGATATAGCTCGATACGCCCGCATACGGCGTCCCGGGGATGGGGAGCAGGATTTTGCCGTCCAGATCAGGATTCATTTCAAACTGTCCGGTCGGATCGACCTCCTGCAGCGGGATCGTTGTATCCATCAGATTTGTCTCGCGGTTGTCATTCCATAGTTTCCCCGAATCCGCTCGCTTTTTCATCTCGGTAAAGGTATGGACGATCCGGTCGCGGTCAAAATGTCCGGCAAGAAGCGCGTCGTCCGCATGATTCAGGAGAATGTG
>JAFYBI010000121.1 GCA_017540285.1 Clostridia bacterium
CGCTGCTTGCCCGCGCGGTGGCAGGCGAGGCGAACGTACCGTTCTTGTCTATCTCCGGCTCCGATTTCGTGGAAATGTACGTCGGCGTCGGCGCGTCCCGCGTGCGCGATCTGTTCGACACCGCGAAGAAGAATCCCGCCGCGATCATCTTCATCGATGAGATCGACGCGGTCGGACGTCATCGCGGCGCCGGTCTCGGCGGCGGTCACGACGAACGCGAGCAGACCCTGAACCAGATCCTCGTCGAGATGGACGGCTTCGGCTCCTCCGACGGCGTCATCGTCATGGCGGCGACCAACCGTCCCGACATCCTCGACCCCGCGCTGCTCCGTCCGGGACGCTTCGACCGTCAGATCACCATGAATCCGCCGGACGTCAAGGGCCGCGAGGAGATCCTCAAGGTCCACTCCCGCAACAAGCCGCTCGAAGCGGACGTCGATCTCTCGGTCATCGCGAAGACGACGGTCGGCTTCACGGGCGCGGAGCTCGCGAACCTCCTCAACGAGGCCGCGCTGCTCGCCTGCCGCAAGGGCAAGAACCTCATCGGCATGACGGACCTCGAAGAGGCGATGATCAAGGTCATCGTCGGGCCCGCGAAGCGTTCCCGCGTCATCACCGAAGCGGAGCGCAAGCTCACGGCCTACCATGAAGCCGGGCACGCCGTCACCACCTGGATCCGCCAGCCGGAATCCCCGGTGCACCAGATCTCGATCATCCCCTCCGGGCGCGCGGGCGGCTACACGCTCTCCTTCCCGAAGGAGGATCAGTCGTATATGTCCCGCTCCATGATGGAGAATGAGATCGTCACGCTCCTCGGCGGGCGGTGCGCGGAGGCCCTCATCCTCGGCGACATCTCCACCGGCGCGTCGAACGACATCCAGCGCGCATCCTCGATCGCGCGGCACATGGTCACGAAATACGGCATGAGCGAGAAACTCGGCCCGATCCTCTACGGCAGCGAATCGTCGAGCGACGAGGTCTTCCTCGGCCGCGACTTCAACCAGACGAAGAACTACTCCGAGGAGACGGCGGCTGTCATCGACGAGGAAGTGAAGAAGATCGTCACGAAGGCATACGACGAGGCGATCCGGATCCTCGAGGACAACATCGATCGGCTGCACTTTGTGGCGGCATACCTCATGAAGAACGAGATCATGGAGGAAGAACAGTTCGTCCGCGCCATGACCGAGCCCGATGTGACCGTCGAACAGCTCGAGGAGATGGTGGCGGAGAAACGCCGCAGGAGCAAGGAAGAAAACGAAGCCTTTGCCCGTCACCTCGCGGAGCTCGAGAAGCAGCGTGAGGAAGAGCGCGCGAAGGATGAAGCCCGCCGTCAGCACCGCGGCGCGTTCCCTCCCATCGGACAGGAGCCGCCGAAGGAAGACGAGGACGACGGAGACGACGAAGAATAACAACGAGAAAAGGACTGCCGTATCACGCATACGGCGGTCCTTTTTGATGATTCACAGATTCTGCGCGATCGACGTCCGGGTCATGACGGCGACGGTCTCGCTCGATTCGATCCGGTAGCCGAGCTTTTCGTAGACATGGAGCGCGTCGACGTTCCCCGCCTCGCAGTAGAGGATCGGGTGCGCATGACCGCGCCGGATGCATTCCCGGGTGAGGAACGCCGTCATCCGGGTGCCGAGGCCGCGTCCCCGCCGGGCAAGATCGACCGCGACGCCGCCGACGCCGTCCCCGTCCGAAAAGAGTGCGCCGTACGCGGCGAGGTGTCCGTCGATCTCCATCAGATAGACGTTCGACCACCGCTCCGGGTGCTCCGCGATCTCCCGCCGATCCGCCTCGATCTGCGCCGGGGTCTGCCGGACCTCGTCGTACGGGATGCCGAGCGCGCGGTGCATGCGGGCGTACTCGCGGCTCCAGATCGCCGGGCCCTCGGGGATGTCGCGCGCCTCGATCGGCCGGATGCCGTCCGCGGAACAGGCGAGCTGGGATGCGCTGCCGTGCCAGACGAGGAGGTGGTTGGTGTTCGTATAGGTGAAGCCGACATTCCGGCAGAACGCGTCCGCGGTCTCCGAGGGCGGATAGGACGACCACCAGTCGCAGCCGCTCAGACGGATTCGCCGCGCCCCCTCCCGGTATGCCTCTCGTCCGATCCCGCGCCGACGGTGCTCCGGGATCACATAGAGATAGACGAACGCGGAATATTTCGCCTCGTCGGGTATATGGAGGTACATCCAGCCGACCGGGACGCCGTCCGCTTCGAGGGCGAAGAGCTTTTCGGGCTCCCCGGCGTACTCGTCGAACTTCGCGAGATGGGCGGGCTCCGTCACGGAGCGGAGGAGGGGGAGGTCGTGAGGGTGCAAAATCTGAATTGCCATGCGTGTCCTTCTTTCCGGATGTGACGCGTCAGGCGTCCTTCCCCCGTTTTTCCCGGATCCTGTCCCACACCCTCTCCGTCACCCATGCGGCGAAGAAAGCGGCAGCGATGCCGAGGACGATCCCGGCGAGGACGTCCGTCGGATAGTGGACCGTCAGATAGAGGCGGGAAAACGCGATCGTCGCGGCAAGGACCAGAGCGGCCGTTCCCCAGCGCCTGTCGTGCAGAAAGATCGACACGGCGGACTCGAACGCCGCCATGGCGTGTCCGGACGGAAAGGAAAGATCGCGCGGCGGCGTAACGATCAGCGAGAGGGTCGGGTCAAGGTCATACGGGCGGATCCTTCCGACCAGCGGCTTCAGGATCAGGTTGCACAGGATCAGACCGACAAGGAGCGCGATCCCCACGTGCATGCCCGTCTTCCTCGTCTTCGGGATCAAAAGCAGGACCAGGGCGAGCGCGATCCAGAAGGCCCCGCCTTCCCCGAGAAACGTCACCGGCGGCATGACGGCGTCGAGAAAGGGACAGGCCAGCGCGTCGTGCAGCCGGTGGAGGAGGGAGATTTCAAACCAGTTCAAGCGTCGGTACCTCCGTTGGTTCATACTGTCTCATTATACCATATCCGCCGCATTCTGTAAAGACCCGGTCAGACGACGGCAAAAAAACAGAGACCCGCCGCAGCGGATCCCTGCCTCGCTCTGCCCGGCGTCATTCTCCCGGGCTTTTTTCGATGATCCGGAGGCAGCCCGGCTCGATCCCCGCCTGCTCCCAGACGATCTCCGAGATCTGCGCGACCTCGCTCTGCAAGAGGCCCTCGCTCTCCACGATCACGGAGCATGCGTTGTCCGAGAGGACCGCGACGCACTGCCGGAAGCCGCGCGACTGCATCAGGGCCTCGATGTTCGCCTCCTTTTCCATGCCGGCTGCGATGCGGCTGATCTCCTCCCCGGCGCGGGCCTTGGCGTCGGCGAGCGCGGTGTCGCTCTCCGTGACGGTTTTCAGCACCTCGATGGCCTCGTCGCGCGCCTGCCTGCGTTCCAGCGTGATCGACGCGAAATAGTCCTCGACGTCCTTCGCCTCGAGCGTCTGCTCCGCTTCGCCGTCCGACGTGAGATCGACCGCGAGCTTCGGAAGCGCCTTCTCGTCGTCGCCGAGGATGAAATTGAGCGCGATCGCGCCGCCGAGGATCACCACGGCGCAGAGGGCGATGACCCCGCGCGCGCCCGCCTTTGACGCGATTTCCCTGCACCTCGTCCAGAAACCGGATAACTTCTCTTTCATGAAGAACCTCCTCGATTCAGGTTGATGTCGGACGATTGTATGCGACGCCCAGCCGGTTTATGCCGGGGACGTTCATTTTCCCGCGACCCGGATGCGGTTGGTCGGAACGGCGAGCGCGGCGGAGAGCAGCTCCGTCAACGTGGCGCGCACCCGGGGCAGATCGCCGCCCGTGCAGACCACCGCGATGCCCCGCACCGACGGACTCGCCCGCTCCGCGCCGTCTCCGAACACCCCGGTCTGCACCGCTCCCCCGCTTGCCTCGTCGAGCGTCAGAAAGACCTCGGCCTCCTCCACCCCTTCGATGCTCAGGCAGAGTGCCCGGGCGCGCGTCTCGAGATACCCGGCGTAGTCGGAGGCCCCCGCGCCGTCCCGCTTTCCGAGCACGCCGCCGAGCAGGAGCATCACGGCCCCCATCAGCGCGAGCAGCAAGAGGATCCAGCGGTTGCGGTCCCATCCCGGCAGCTTCATCCTTCCCTCGCCTCCTCCGCCGTCACCCGGACCGGGATCCCGAACGTCCGTGTCAGCTCCTCCTCCATGGCTCGGCGCAGATTGTAGGGGCAGCCCCGTACGGTCACGAGGATCCGCTCCGCCGCGCCGCCGTCCGTCTGAAAACGCACCGTCATCCCCTCCCTTTCGATCCCGCATTCGTCCTCCGCGTAGGTAAAGATGCATTCCGCCGCCTCCGCCCACGCATCCGCCGGTTCGCTCTCCCGCGGCGCGAGGAGCGAGGACACCTCCCCGGCGAGCGTCTCCCGGCGGTCCCAGAGCGCGCGGACCGGCACGAGGATCGTGAGAAGCGTGACGAGGGCGGCGATGCGCTTGACGTGGTCCCGGCCCCGCTCCGGGCTCATGGCGGCCGCCAGCTCCGAGAGGGCGGCAACGGCGACGAGCGAAAGATAAAACGCGTGCATGGCGCCTCCTGATCCTGATTCCGCGCAAAGTCACGGCAAAACCGGAATCTGTATCATCGGATCCCCGTGAAGAGCACGAGCGCGAAGAAAAACATGACGGCGGAATAGAGCACGAACGCGACGAGCAGCTCGAGGATCCCCGCCGCGCCCTCGAGCATCGCGTGCGTCTCGCCGAGCCCGAGCAGCGCCGACGCTTCCGACGCGAGTGACAGCACGACCTTGTACGAGACAAGCGGCACGACGGCCGGGATGAGGAGCCCCGCCAGCGCGAGGATGCCGCCGATCCCCGCCGCCCCGCGCAGAAATTCCGCGCCCGTCCGGACCGCGCTCCATGCCTCGGCCAGCGCGCTCCCCGCCACCGGGACGAAGGTCGAGAGGGCGAACTTCGCCGTGCGCTGGGCCATCGTGTCCGCCGATTTCGCGATGACGGACTGCGCGCCGAGCAGAAACGAGACGCACACCGTCACGAACTGCCAGAGGCGGAGCAGCGCTTTCCGGAATCCCGCCGTGAAGCTGCCGAGGACGCCGCAGCCCGCGCTCACCGCCGTCAGACCCGCAAGCGCGCCGGTCAGCGGGACGAGCAGATGGGCCGACGCCTCGCCCGTCAGGGTCACGGCGAGCATCATCCCGGCGGAAGCGACCTGCCGTTCCGTCACCGCGCCGCTCATCACGCAGATCCCCTCGGCGACCGGGACCATGAGCTCCATGAGGTGCGCGGCGGTCCCCGTGACCCCTTCGGCGATCGCGACCGCCCGCGCCGTCAGTCGGAACACGATGCACGCGCCCCAGAGCCTGAGGATCCGCGAAAAGCCCTCCGCCATGACGGGGGACGGGACGGCAGTGTGCACCGCCGCGGCGACGAGGAGGGAGGCAAAGAGCGGCGCGGTCTCGGGGATCACCGCCGCGATGGCATCCTCGAACGCCTCCCGGACACGGTTGCCGAGCCATCCGGCCTTTTCTCCCGCCGCCTCCGCGCTGCCCGCCGGATCGAAGGGATCGATGCCGTCCGCCGCCTCCGCCGCCTCGGGTGGGAGCGCCGCGGAAAAGTCCTCCCACGACGCCGATGCGGCCGCGCGCCCCGTATCCTCCGGCGTGATGACGATCTCCTCCGCGGAGGCCGGCGCGGTGAGGAGGGCAAGGATAAAGACGGCGGTCAGGACAGCCCGGCGAGCGCGAGCAGATCGCGCAGAAGGGGCAGCGAGAGGACCAAAAGCTCCACGCGCCCGACGCCCTCGACGTAACCGGCCAGCGCCCCTTCCCCCGACGCCCGGCAGAGTTCCCCCGCCGCGGACGTCATCCACGCGATCCCGAGCGCGCGCAGGATCACGGAGGCCCCGTCTCCCGCCCTGTCGGTCAGAGCCGCC
>JAFYBI010000122.1 GCA_017540285.1 Clostridia bacterium
ATGTCGAGCTGGTACCCGAAGCGACCACCACGCTGGAAGGCAGACGCCACGTCGGCAACGGCGGCGGAAACACCTTCCAGAAGGCGCTCACCATCCGCCCTGAGATCAATCTGATCGGTCAGACCACCGACGAGGCGGTCATGAACCTCGAAAAATACATCGACGACGCGTATCTCGCCCACATGGAAAAGATCCGCATCATCCACGGCCGCGGCACCGGCGCGCTCAAGGGCGCCGTCACTAAGGCCCTGCAGAAAAACCGCTACATCAAGAGTTTTGAGTCCGCGCCCTTCAACGAGGGCGGCTACGGCGCGACCGTTGCCTATCTGAAAAAGGGGTGATCCCATGAGCAAGCAGCGCATCCTGATCGTTGACGATGACGAAAACATCGCCGAACTCATTTCCCTCTACCTGACCAAGGAGTGCTTCGAAACTTCGATGGTGCACGACGGCGCCGCCGTCATGGACGCCTTTCACGCTTTCAAGCCCGACCTGATCCTGCTGGACCTGATGCTTCCGGGCAAGGACGGCTATCAGCTCTGCCGCGAGATCCGCGCGGAAAGCAGCGTTCCCATCATGATGCTCTCCGCCAAGGGCGAGGTCTTCGACAAGGTGCTGGGGCTCGAGCTCGGCGCCGACGACTACATGATCAAGCCCTTTGACAACAAGGAAATGGTCGCCCGGGTAAAGGCTATCCTGCGCCGCACGGCCGCAGCCGCCGCGCCGGAGGACGAAACGGCGGAGCAGAGCCAGGTCGTGACGCTCCCCGACCTCGTTGTCAGCCTGTCCAATTACAGCGTGACCTACATGGATACGCCGCTCTACATGACGGCGCGGGAGATCGAGATCCTCTTTCTGCTCGCCTCCAACCCGAACCAGGTCTTTACCAGGGAACAGCTCCTCGACCGGCTCTGGGGATACGACTACGTGGGCGATTCCCGCACCGTTGACGTCTACATCAAGCGTCTCAGAAAGAAACTTCCCGACCATCCGAACTGGCGCCTCGCCACCGTCTGGGGCGTCGGCTACCGCTTTGAAGTGAACAAATGATCCCCCGAGGGGACCGTACCGACTGACACCGGATAAGGGATCGGAGACCATGAAGCACCGTCTGACCTTAAAATTCATCGCGGCCTATGCCGTTTTCGGCGTCCTCGCCTTTCTGGCGGTGGCTGTTTTCGGCAGCCGTCTCTGCCGGAAGAGCGCCGTGAAAACGGCCTCCGAAGAGCTGTACCGCGAGGTCCGTACGATCGCTTCCGCCCAGAGTGCTTCCTACACCTCGGGACGCAGCTTCGACCCTGCCCATCTGTCCTTCTACCAGTCCGTCTCCGACTGCCGCGTGCTGATCCTGGACGGAAGTGCCCGCGTGCTCTACGACAGCGGCGTGTCAGGCTACGCTTCGCTCGCCGGGCAGACGCTTGCCTTCGACCCCGCCGACTCGCCGGAATACTACCGGATCGGCCGGTTCGGCAGCGCCTTCCGTGAAGACATGCTGGGCGCCTTCTCACCGATCACCGCCAGAACGACCACCTACGGCTATGCGATGGTCCTCCAGCAGATGAGCACCGTGAACGCCAGGGCAGACGCCATGCTCGGCAATATCTACCTCATCTGCGCGGCGGTGTTCGTCATGTCCTTCCTGCCGCTTGCCGTCATGTACTTTGCCGTGCAGCGTCCGCTCGGGAGAATCACGGACGGTGCGCAGGAGTATGCCCAGGGGCATCTGGCGCACCGCATTCCCGTGAAAAGCCGTGACGAGGTCGGTTATCTTGCCGCCTCCCTGAACGCGATGGCGGCCGAGCTCCAGAGCGCCGACGAGACCCAGAAGAAGTTCATTGCCAACGTTTCCCACGATTTCCGCTCGCCGCTCACCTCGATCCGCGGCTACCTGCAGGCCATGAAGGACGGCGTCATCCCGCCCGAAAAGCAGGAAAAATACATGGACATCATCATCGGGGAGACCGACCGGCTGACGAATCTCACGCAGAGCATGCTGACGCTGAATACCCTGGATGAATCGCGCCAGGGCCTCGAGTACTCCGATTTCGACATGGTCGCCCTCACGAAGACGGTCTGCGCCACCTTCGGCGCGGTCTGCGAGCGGCGCGACATCCTCTTCGACCTCATCTTCTCGGAAGCCCGGATCGACGTGCACGCGGACATGGGCCGCATCCAGCAGGTCATGATGAACCTCATCGACAACGCAATCAAGTTTTCCCCGGACGGCTCCGCCATCCGCATCAGCGTGCGCGGCGTCGGCGACAAGGCCGCCGTGTCCGTGAAGGACTTCGGCTGCGGCATTGAAAAGGAAGACCTCGGGCACATCTGGACGCGTTTCTACAAGACCGACTCCTCCCGCGGCAGGGACAAGAAGGGGACCGGCCTCGGCCTGTCCATCGTGAAAGAGATCATCACCGCTCACGGCGAGACCATCG
>JAFYBI010000123.1 GCA_017540285.1 Clostridia bacterium
GCCAAAAATCAACCCCAAAATGAAAGAAGTTGCGACAATCTGCGCCTGTTTTTCAAAAAAAGTTTCAAGAAATTGCATTCAGTGAAAGAACCGGCCGAAAAAACCGCGCCTCTCTCCTTCGTCCGCCGGCTCTTCGTAGGAAAAACCGTCGATCTGCCCGCGGATGACGAGGGCGCCGCGTTCGGTGGAGAAGCTCTCGATTTTGAGGGAGGAGCCCTCGACGACGGCGCGTCCGAGAGAGGTGACGAGCGCGATCTCGCCGTCGGTGAAGCGCTCGACCTCCTCGACGCCGGAGATCTCCATGCGCTCCCGGGATGTGAGGATGACGTCCTGTTCCATAAGGCCTCCTGCCGTTTGTTTTGTTCGATTGTATGCGGCGGCGGGAGACGGTAGAACGGGGGCGGGGCGGATTTCCCGCGGGGCGGCGGGCATGAAAAAACTGCCGCATCTCTCCGTTTCCGGGCGGATGCGGCAGCTTCAATGGCTGCGTCCCTTATTCGATCACTTCGTAGAGCGAGGAGGCGTCGGCCTTCGCGGCGTGCTCCTTCACGTCGAGGACGCGGAATCTGAGCGTCCGATCGCCGTAGGTTACCGCGATGACGTCGCCCTCCTTGACGTCGTAGGAGGCCTTCGCGCGCTTGCCGTTGACCTCGACGTGCTCGCTGTCGCAGGCCTCGTTCGCCACGGTGCGCCGCTTGATAATGCGGGACACCTTGAGAAATTTATCCAGTCTCATGTTTCGTCCTTTCTTATGTTCCGTCTGTTCCGTCAGAACTGTCCGATAAAGCCGTTCAGCCGGTCCCCGAGGTCCTTTTCGAGGTCGGCGTCCGGCCCCGCGAGGATCACGGCGCGCCAGATCAGCTCGGTGAGGAGCGCTTCGCGTTCATCCCCGTCCGCGGAGGCGATCCGATGCGCGAGGTCTTCGATCCCCTCCGTCTGCGCCTCCCCGCCGCCGAAGTCGAAGCCGCCCTTCGCCGCCTTCTTCGCGATCTTTTTCGCGCGCAGGAGGGACGGGTACTGCTTCGGGACCGCCTCGAGCTGTTCGCGCAGGGTCAGCCGGGACTTTTCCCGGGTCTTGAGGACCTCCCAGTTGTCGAGCACCTCGCCGGTCCCGGAGACCTTGACCGCTCCGAAGACATGCGGGTGGCGGTAGATCATCTTGTCGACCACGCCCCCCACGACGTCGTCCATCCCGAAGGTCCCCTTTTCCTTTTCGATCTGCACGTGGAAGAACACCTCGAAGAGGACGTCGCCGAGCTCTTCCTTCAAAAGCGCCGCGTTGTCCGTGTCGATCGCTTCGACGACCTCGTAGGTCTCCTCGATGAGCTCCGAGCGGATGGATCGATGGTCCTGTTCGCGGTCCCACGGGCAGCCCTCCTCCGAGCGGAGGATCTCGAGCAGCGCGGCGAGCGACGTCATGTCATGCCGCTCCTCTGTGAGCAGCTTTTCTTTCATTTCCTGGACGGTCATATCGATTCCTTTCCGGTGATTTCCGTTGTTTTCCGGTCAGCCTGCCCGCGAGCGCGGCGATCTCGTCCCGCCCGACGCCGCCGGTGAGAAGCATCGAGAGCGCGTAGACGAGGACGGCGCATCCGATGGCGAGAAGGCACGCGGCGTCACTGCCGGCCGCAGACGCCGCAGTCCGCCATACAAGGCGCGCCGCGCACCCGCAGAGAGCCCCGCAGCCGAGCGGGATGGCAAAATCGCGTCCCCGGACCGCAGCTTTCCCCGCCCGGCGGAGGAGGAACGCGAGGTTCAGCGCCGTGACGGTGAGATAGCAGCAGAAGGTCGAGAGCGGCGCGCCTGCAATGCCGAAGCGCCCGAGGAGAAAAACGCCGCCGACGGCCTTGACACACGCGCCGAGGGCCATGGAGAAGACGGGCTTCCGCTGATCCCCCGTGGCCTGCAGACAGGCGTTCGTGACCGCGAGGATGCAGAGCAGGAACGAGGAGGGCGCGAGCAGGACGAGCAGCGGCGCGGCGACTTTTGCGGATTCGGCGCGGTAGAGGAGCGAAAGGATCGGCTCCGCGAGGACTGCCAGCCCGATCGAGGCCGGGATCCCGACCGCCGCCGCGTATCGGAGCGACTGCCGGATCCGCATGCGCGCCGTCTCCCGATCCCCACCCGCGAGATCGGCGGCGAGCGACGGGGTGAGCGCCGCGGCCACGGGATACAGAAAGACGGGCGGGAGGTTGAACATCGGGACGGCGAGGGAGGTGTAGTTGCCGAAGAGCGCGGCGGCATCCTCCGCTCCCATCCCGGACGCGCGCAGGATCCGCTGGATCGAGACGGTGTCGATCATCGACGAGAGGCTCATGACCGCTGCGGACAGCGTGACCGGCAGTGCGATGGAGACGAGCCGCCGCAGACACGGACCGAGCGGAAGCGGCGCGTTTTGAAGGCGCAGATCCTCCCGGAGCAGGTCGCGGTCCCCGCGGCAAAAGCGCACGGCGAGAAGATACAGCATCCCGATCAGCGAGCCGATCGTCAGCCCTGCCGCCGCAGCCGCCGCGACTTCGGGGGTGGAGCATCCGCGCCGGATCGCCCAGAGCGCGCCGCCCACGCCGAAGAAGAGCTTTCCCGTCGCTTCGAGAAGCTGCGAAATCGCCGTCGGCGTCATGCAGCCGCATCCCTGAAACATGCCGCGGACCGCGCCCGACACCGAGATGAAGAGGACCGTGGGCGCGGCGGCACGAACGGCGGCTTCGGCGTTTTCGGATCGGATGAGGGCGGAAAGCGGGCCCGCCCCGAAGAACATCAGCGCGGAAAACGCGCCTCCGAAGAGGAGAAAGAGGATGGCTGCGCGCCGCTCGATCTGCTTTGCGCCGAGGACGTTCCCCGCGCTTCGCGCTTCGGCGATCATCACGGACAGGGCGAGGGGGAGGCCGGCGGCGGAGAGCATATAGAAGAGCGCGTAGATCGAAGCGGCGGCGTTGTAATAGCCCATGCCCGCGTCGCCGACCGTGCGGTTCATCGGGATCTTGAAGAAGAGGCCCGCCGCCTTGACGAGGAGGTTCGAGACCGTGAGGACCGCGACGCCCGCGGCCATGCTCCGTCTTTTCACGTCCGGGGTGTCATGGCGCATCGTGCCTCCCGGGTCAGAGGATTATTCCTTTCCGCCGATGAACTCCCGGAAGAGGGAATTCTTCGGGATCATGGATTCTTCAAAGTAGGGGCAGTCGAATTCCCGCAGCTCGACGAGCACTTCGTCCGCGGCGGGGCGGTAGCGGCTGTCCTTCGGGACCGAGTCGAGCATGCCGACGCCGTAGTTCGCGAGCAGAAACGGCTCGTATTCGAGGAAGGATTCGAGGTGCAGATCGCACCCCGCCGCGTTCGGGAAGATGTTCTTCTCCTCGTTCGCGCGGACCGTCTCCCAGAGATGCAGGGTGAATTCGGGCGTCGCGCCGCGGAACAGTCGGTCCCGCACGGTGCGGCGGAGGAGGCGGATCTCCTCTTTTTCGAGAACGACGTTCCCGTATCGGCAGTCCTCGTTGACGTTGATGAAGATGCTCTTATAGCCGGGGCCGAAGAGCCTTGTCACCTCGGGGTAGACCGCCTGGATCCCCTCGAAGAGATATATATCCTCCTCGCGCGGGATATATTCGTGATATCCGACGCGCGCAGCTGACGAAAAATCGAAGCGCGGCACGAGGACGGGCAGACCGCGGTTCAGCCGGTCCATGAAGGTCTCGAGGGTCTCGAGGTCGATCGCCGCCGCGGAATCATAGTCGGGCGCTTCCCCGTCCACGACGTTGCGGTCGGCGCGCGAGAGGAAGAAGTCGTCGATGGAGAGCACGACGGCCTGCTTCCCCGCTTTCCGGATGCGGCGGGTGATCTTCTCCGCCGTGGTGGTCTTGCCGGAACAGGTCGGACCGGCGAGCGCGATGGTTTTGATGTCGCCGTGCGTGAAGATCCCTTCGAGGGCTTCGTCGATTGTGTCGTTGAACCGCTTTTCGCAGGCGAGGATGTACTCCTCCGCTTCCGCCCTGCTGCGGATATCGATTTCAATGGTTCTCATGGTTCCTCCTTCTGAGGGTCCTCTCCGAAAAACGCGGCGGCCGCTTCCGAGAGCGCCCGGCGCTTTCTCTCACCGCCGTCCTCGCGGTAATCCCGGAGATATTCATACGGGTATTTCGGCTGGAAAATGCGTTCGATCCGCACGCTGCCGTCTTCCTTCGGTACGGAGACAAATTTCGTGACCGCGGACGCGCCGGAGGCAAAGATGGAGTGGACCTCCTCCATCATGTAAATGTTGTAAAGCCCCTCGTGGCCGGGCTTCGCGTACCCGACGTTCTCGAGGTTGCCGACGGTGTTCTTCTGGCGGTACAGATAGTACGGCAGGTACCCGGCGTCCGGCAGCGCGGCTCCGGCATAGTCCGTGCTCTCGGCGGCGACGGCGGAGGCGGGGTCGAAGCGTCCCTCGGCCTTGAAATCCGAGGACTTCTTGACGCTGAAGGTGTGAACCGTGACGTTCTCCGGAGCGAGCGCGGTCACGCCGTCCACGGTCTCGCGGAAGGAGGCAGCCGTGTCGTAGGGCAGCCCGGCGATGAGGTCGACGTTGATGTCCCGGATCCCGCTTTCCCGGGCGACGGCATACGCCTCGCGGAACATCCCGGGGGTGTGCGCCCGTCCGATCTTCGCGAGCACGTCGCCGTTCAGGGTCTGGGTATTGACGCTCACGCGGGTGACGCCGAATTCGGCCGCCGCGGCGAGCTTTTCCTTCGTGATGGTGTCCGGGCGCCCGGCTTCGAGGGTGAATTCTCGAAACCCGTCCGCGTGTTCCCGGATCTTGGAGAGCAGGCGCCTCAGCTGATCGGCTGAGAGGATGGTGGGCGTCCCCCCGCCGATGTACGCCGACGCGACGCGCATGCCGGTCTCCCGGATCACGCCGAAGACGCCGTCGATGTCCGCCATGAGGGCCTCGAGGTATTCCGGGATCAGCTTCAAAAGCCCCGGAGAGGCGTAGGAGACGAAGGAACAGTAGGCGCACCGGGTCGGGCAGAACGGGATCCCAACGTAGACGGAGCAGGCCCGGCGGACCTCCGGCGTGATGACGCGCCGCTCCGCGAGGGACACATCCACCGCGAGCCGCGCCTTCCGGATCGACGCGCCGTATTCCCCGGCGATCGCGTCCGCGGCTTCTTCGGGGGAGAGCCCCGCGTCGAGCAGCTCCGAGGCGACCTTGGCGGGACGCACGCCCGTGAGCATCCCCCACGGCGGCCGGATCCCGGTCATCGCCTCGCCCGCCCGCATGAACGCCTCGCCGGCGGCCATCTTGCGGATGCGGTCCCGGTCTCCGTGCGCCGAATCCCACGCGACGGCGGCGGATCCGGCGGTTTCACGGCCCCCGGCCCGGAGGGTGACGGCGGCGCGGACCTCGCGCTCATCCTCGTCGAGAATGACGGTGCCTTCGGGCGTATCCGGCGAGGGCGCCTCTCCTTCGGGGAACTTCACCCCGGGAAAGAAGATCATCGCCAGGGTCTGGACGTAATACGGCTTCAGCTTGCCGCGGATATCGAGGATCATGTCGGGCTTCCCTTTTTCGGCTGTTTCAGGACGTTCGAGTCGAGCTGCATGGTGACGGGGCCATCGTTGACGATCGCGACCTGCATATCCGCGCCGAAGCGTCCGGTCGAGACGTTCGCAACGTGCTCCCGGATGTGCGCGGTGAAGGATTCGTAGAGCGGGATCGCCTGCTCCGGTCTGGCAGCCGCGAGATAGTCGGGACGGTTGCCCTTGCGGTAGGCGGCGCAGAGCGTGAACTGTGAGACGACGATCGCCCCGCCGCCGACGTCGGTCACGGAGCGGTTCATCTTCCCCTCCTCATCGGAGAAGATGCGCAGCTTGACGATCTTTTCGGCGAGGAGCGCGGCGTCCTCTTCGGTGTCCTCGGTCGTGACGCCCAGAAAGATGCAGAGGCCCGGACCCGGGCATTCGGCGAGCAGCTCGCCCTCCGAGGTCACACGGCCTTCACGGATGCGCTGAAGCAGTGCAAGCATGGATGGATTCTCCTCACGAAATCCCTCTCTCGATGTTCTCGACGTGCGGGATCGAGCGGAGCCGGGAGAGGATGGAATTGTAATGGTCGATGTTCTTGCAGCCCACGGTGAGCTGGATGATGATGTCGCTCTCCGTGCGCTTCTTCGTATTGATGCCGATGAGCGTGACCTTCATGTCGGCCAGCGCGGTCGTGACGTTCGAGAGCAGGCGGATGTCGTTCTCCGCGTAGATCTGGAGGCCCACCTCGTACAGCGGCTTCCCGCCGGTCGGGTATTCGTCGTTGTCCCATTCGGCATGGAGCCAGCGGTCGGCCTGCTCGGGCTTCGCCTGGCCCGCGATCGCGTTGGGGCAGTCGCGCTTGTGGATCGAGATCCCGTAGCCCTTCGTGACGAAGCCGATGATCTCGTCGCCGGGGAGCGGGTTGCAGCACTTCGCGAACTTGACCTCGCAGCCGTCCGCGCCGTCGACGATGATGCCGCCCGACGATTTGCGCTTCTTGATGGTGCCGGTCTCGATCTCGGCGACGTCGGTGATCGGATTGTCCTCCGGCTTGACGACGCGCTCGTACTCCTGCGTGAGCTTCGAGGAGACCTTGGTCATCGCGCTGCCGTTGTAGCCGACGGCGTTGTAAAGATCGTCCACGTCCGCCATGCCGAGCTTCTTCGCGGCCGCGGCGACGATCTCCTCGACCTGGCTGTCCGTGGGCGGGATGCGGTAGCGGGAGAGGACCCGCTTGATCTCGTCCTGCCCGATTTTGATGTTCTCGGGACGCTTTTCCTTCTTGAACCACTGCCGGATCTTCGCGCGGGCCTCGCTCGTCTTGACGATCTTCAGCCAGTCGCGGCTCGGGCCCTTCGACGCGGAGGAGGTGAGCACCTCGACGATGTCCCCGGTCTGGGGGACGCGGTCGATCGGCGCGATCATGCCGTTGATCTTCGCCCCGACCATCTTGTTGCCGACCTCGGAGTGGATGGCGTAGGCGAAGTCGATGAGGGTGGAGTTGACGGGCAGCGCGATGACGTCGCCCTTCGGGGTGAAGACGAAGGTCTCGTCCGAGAAAATGTCGATCTTCAGGGCATGCATGAAGTCTTCCGTGTCGATCGCGCCGCTTTCGGTGTCGATCAGCTTGGAGATCCATGCGAGCTTCTGATCGATCTCCTCCTTGCTCGACGCGCCGGACTTGTACTTCCAGTGCGCCGCGATGCCGTATTCCGCGACCTGATGCATCTCGCGCGTGCGGATCTGCACCTCGAAGGGGATGCCGTCGCGCCCGATGACCGTCGTGTGCAGGGACTGGTACATGTTGGGCTTCGGCGTGGAGATATAGTCCTTGAATCGGCCCGGGATGGACTTGAAGAGCTCGTGGATGACGCCGAGGGCGGTGTAGCATTCGAGCTCGGTGTCGACGATGATCCGGATCGCGTAGAAGTCGTAGATCTCGTCGAAGGACTTGTTCTGCCGGAACATCTTCCGGTAGATCGAATAGACCGTCTTGACGCGCCCCTCGAGGGTGAAGTGGATGCCGTATTCCTCGAGCTTTTCTGCGACGTAGGCGCGGGTGTTTTCGATGAAGTTCTGGTTCTGGCCGTATTTCGTCTCGATGTAGTCCGAGACCTCGGCGTACCCGATGGGGTCGAGATAGGAGAGCGCGAGGTTTTCGAGCTCCTGCTTGATGCGCTGCATACCGAGGCGGTGGGCGAGCGGCGCGTAGACGTACATCGTTTCGAGCGCGGTCGCGCGGCGCTTCGGTTCCGGCTTTGCGTCGAGGGTGCGCATGTTGTGGAGCCGGTCGCAGAGCTTGATGAAGATGACCCGGATGTCCTTCGACATCGCGAGGAGCATCTTGCGGATGTTCTCGATGTTGGCCTCTTCCTTGTCCTCGACGTTGATGGCCTTCATCTTCGTGAGGCCGTCGACGAGCATCGCCACGTCCTCGCCGAAGCGGTTCTTCAAAATGTCGATGCTGGTCTTGTCGGGGCAGTCCTCGACCGTGTCGTGCAGGAAAGCCGCGCAGATCGAATCCGTGTCAAGGCCGAGGGAGGTGACGATCTCCGCCACGGCGACGGGATGGGAGATGTACGGTTCTCCGCTGACCCGGTACTGGCCCTCGTGAAGGGAGCGCGCGTACAGATACGCCCGCTCGATCTTCTCGATGTCGTACCGCTTCTCGCTGGCGCGGATGACGGACAGGAGCTTTTCAATGCCCGCCAGTTCGTTTGGTTCGTTTCTCGTGTTGATCGCCATAATTCAATCCTGTCCGAAATCGTGCATGATTTTCCGATAGACCGCGGCGGCGGTGAGGTCGACCTTGCCGCGCGTCACGATCCGGCGGAAGGCGAAGATCTCCGGTTCCCCGCTCAGCCGCTCCACGCCGAAAAGTCCGAGCTCGCGGAAGGTGAGGAGGATGACCTTGAGCTTGATATAGCCGATCGGTCTGCCCTCCGACGCCGCGAGCCAGCTGAGGGCCCGGACGGTGAAGGAATCGCGGTCCGCGCTGAGCTGCCGCCGGAGCAGTCCGTAGACCTCGGCGAAATCCTCCCGCGCGGGGATGACCGCCTGCGCCGAGGCAAGTCCCCGGAGCGTCTTTCCGGTGCGGAACAGCTCGTAGAGCTCCCGTTCGCGGTTCTCCGCGTCCATCCGCTCCGCTGTGAGGCGGATGTCCTTGACGATGAGCTGAACGGTCTTCTGGTTCTGGAATTCGTTGACGTCGAGGGTGAAGAGGACGTCGACCTCGTCGCCGGGATAGAGGTCAAGCTCGCGCGTGCTCATGCGGAAGCACATCGCCGTGACGTTTTTGCCGCCGGTGCGCAAAATGACGCGCGTGTGGCGTCCGCCGCCGACCGGGGTGATCTCGGCGACCGATGCGTTCCGGAGGATGAACACCGGAACCGGGTTCGAGACGCCGTAGGGCTCGAGGCTGTAGAGTTCCGACGCCTGTTCGAGGGTGATATCCGGGGCCGCGAGCTCGCATTCCGCGTCGAGCTCCGGCATCATCTCGGCGGGATTGAGCCGCTCGCGCGCGTAATCGTTCAGACGCCGCTTGAATTCCGCGAGGTTTTCGCGCTTGACCGTCAGGCCCGCCGCGAGCTCGTGTCCGCCGTACTTTTCGAGCAGATCGGAGCAGGAGACGAGCGCTTCGACGAGGTTGAGGCCCTTGACGCTGCGTCCGGATCCCTTGCCGGGATCGTCCGGCTTTTTCTCCTCGCCCGCCCCCTCGAACGAGACGAGGATCGACGGGCAGCCGTATTTCTCGGTGATCCGGGAGGCGACGATGCCGATGATGCCGTGGTGCCAGTTCTCCGCGGAGAGGACGATGACGGGATCGTGCTCGAAGTCGTGCTCCGCCGCGATTTTGGCGTACGCCTCCTCCATGATCTTGTTCTCTTCCTCCTGCCGCTCGCGGTTGATGTCGCAGAGATGGCGGGCGAGCGGCGCGGCGGTGTCGCAGTCCTTCGCGAGGAGGAGCTCCACCGCGAGGGAGGCGTCCCGGATGCGTCCGGCGGCGTTGATCCGCGGGGCGATGGTATAGCCGATATAGGAGGCCGTGATCTTGCGCCTCGTCGCGGCCTTCGCCTCCATGCGGGTCGCCTCGATCAGTTCGACGAGGCCGGGCCGGGCCGTGTTCTCGAGCAGGGAGAGACCGTAGGAGACGATGAGGCGGTTTTCGTCCCGGATGGGCATGACGTCCGCGACCGTGCCGATGGCGACGAGATCGCCGTATTCCTTCGCGACGCGCCGCACGCAGTCCATCATCCCGTCGTCCGGGGAGAGGACCGCTTCGAGCGCGCAGAGGAGCTTGAAGACGACGCCGACGCCCGCCAGCTCCTTGAAGGGATAGGTGCAGTCGGGGCGCCGCGGGTTGACGACCGCTTCGGCTTCGGGAAGGTCCTCGTGGCACTCGTGATGGTCGGTGATGACGATGTCCATGCCGAGCTCATGCGCGAGGACGACCTCCGCCGACGCCGTGACGCCCGTGTCGACGGTGACGATGAGACGGCAGCCCTCCTCCGCGAGTTTGCGCAGCGCGCCTTCCGACACGCCGTAGCCCTCTCCCGCGCGGCTGGGAATGAAATACCCGACGTCCGCACCGCGGGAAGCGAGATAGAGCGTGAGGCAGGTCGTGGAGGTCACGCCGTCGACGTCGTAGTCGCCGTAGATGACGATGCGCTCCTTCCCCTCGATCGCCGCGACGATGCGCTCCACCGCGCGGTCCATGTCCTTCATGAGAAACGGGTCGTGAAGCTGTTCTTCCTCCTTGGCCAGAAAAGAGCGCGCTTCCGCGGGCGTCGTGCATCCCCGGTTGACGAGGAGCTGCGCCGTCGGAAGAAACACGCCGAGGTCCTCCGCGATGGCGCGCACCCGAGGGTCCTCCGTCATTTGTTTCCGTGTCGCCGCAAGATTCCAATGGTACTTATACTGCATTCTCTTTCGCTCTCTTGTATATCATAAAATATAAAAATCAAAAGAAATCATTCCCTGTCGACGGATTCCGCGGACAGATACCCGAGGGATTCCGGGTCCGTCACGCGCCGCACGATCGTGATCCGGGGCGTCTTCTTCCCGAGGAAGCGGTCGAAGAGGGCAATGCCGAAAAACGTCAGCGCAAAGCCGACCGCTGCCGCGATCACGCCGGGGATGCCCTCCCCGAAGAGCCGGCTCCCGAGGAACCAGAAGAGCGCACAGACCGCGATGGGGAGCAGAAAGACGAGCGCGGCATATCCGAGAACGCGTGCGCTGTCGCTTTCCAGCTCGACGAGCTCACCGGGCTTCGCGCCGATGGGATTCAGTGCCTCCGCCTGCATGGCGCGGTTCGACGCGATGATCCCGGAGAGATCGCAGTGGCCGCAGCCGCCGCTCTTCACGCATCCCTCGCACATCGAACGCCGGCTGGAGGAGACGGTCGCCCTCTCCCCGTGAACTTCCACAACGCGCGCCAGCTGTCTCATGGCAAACTCCTCTCTGACTTTCAGACTCTCCGCTCATCCGGTTCCCGGATCTTCCTCCGCAGGCGTCCGGTCGGATCAGCCCGATGTTTTCGCCGGGGCCCGGCGCTTCATGATCTTCTGCGCGGTCCGCACGCCGTCGACGGCCGCCGAAACGATGCCGCCCGCGTATCCCGCGCCTTCCCCGCAGGGATAGATACCGGGGTGTCCGAGGGCGCAGCCGTCCTCTCCGCGCAGGATCCGCACGGGCGAGGAGGTCCGTGTCTCGACGCCGGTCAGGGGGACTGCCGGATCGTCGTAGCCCCGGAGCTTTCTGCCGAAATCCGCGAGCCCTTCCCGGAGCATGCCGGTCACGAAGGGCGGCAGGATCGACGCGAGATCGCGCATCGCAACGTTCCCGTCCCGGTAGGTCGGGAGGATCTTCGAGCACGCGGTCCCGTGCGTCCCGTTCAGGAAATCCCCGACGGTCTGGCAGGGCGCGCGGTAATCGCCGCCTCCGAGCCGGAACGCCGCCTGCTCGAGCCCGCGCTGGAATGCGACAGCCTCCCGCGGAGAGCTGCCGAAATCCGACGGCAGGACGGATACGCATACGGCGGCATTGGCGTTCACCCCGTCGCGGGCGCGGACGCTCATGCCGTTGGTCACGACGCCGCCGGCCTCGCTCGCGGAGGGTACGACGACCCCGCCGGGGCACATGCAGAAGGTATAGCACCCCCGCTCGCCCCGCCTGAACGAAAGCTGGTATTCGCCCGCCCCGAGCGCGGGATCGCCCGCATGCTCATGGAAGAGGGCTTCGTCGATGTCTTTCTGAAGATGCTCCGCGCGCACGCCGACCGAAAAGGGCTTCGCCGCGACGGAATACCCGCCGTCGATCAGCTCTCCGACGGTGTCGCGCGCGCTGTGTCCCGTTGCGAGGACGAGCGCGTCGAAGGGGATCGTCTCCCCCTCCGCGTCGAGCGAGGACGACGTGATGCGCGACGCGCGGGTGTGGTACCGGATCTCCCCGCCGAGGGATCGGATCCGCCGGTCGGCGTTTTTCACGACCTCGCGCAGGATGTCCGTCCCGATATGGGGCTTGGCTTTGTAGAGGATGTCCTCGGGCGCGCCGAGGTCCGCGAGCGTCTGCATGACCCACGCGACGAGGGGATCGCCGATCCGCGTCGTCAGCTTGCCGTCGGAGAAGGTTCCCGCGCCGCCCGCGCCGAACTGGACGTTGGTGCGTTCGTCGAGGATGCCGTCCCGGATGAAGCGCCTGACCGCCGCCGTCCGCTCGTCGACCGTGCCGCCGCGTTCGAGGATGAGGGGGGCGTACCCCTCTTCGGCGAGGAGCAGTCCCGCGAACATCCCGGCGGGGCCGAAGCCGACGATCACCGGGCGGTATGCGAGCGGTTCCGTGCCGCGGACGCGCGCGACCGAGGGCTCCGGGCAGATCCGCAGCGCCGCGTGCTTTTTCTCCGCCCCCTCCGCGATCCCGTCGGCCTCTGCCGAAACGGTATAGACAAAGGCGATGCCGCGGCGGGCGTCGATCGATTTCTTTGCGATCCGCAGGTTCCCGGGCGTGATCCCGAGGGCGCGGCGGATCTCCCGCTTTGCCGAGGCCAGCGCTTCTGCGTCGGCGTCGATGCCCGGGCGGTGCGGGACGCGGATCCCGGTCCATTCGATTCTCTGTTTCATCGCGCCGCCGTCAATCCGTAAAGGTCACGTTGATTTCATACACGCCGATCGGGAACACCTCGTCGCGCCAGAGCGAATCCACCCCGACCTCCGCGCGGACCCGGATGGTGCCGGTGTTCGAATCGTTGTAGGGGCTCATATCGAAGACGAGCGAGATGTCGTCCACCTCGATCTTCGCGAGCACGTCGACCGGCCCCATGAGGACGACGGGGACGGCGGTGCGGTCCCAGGTGTAGTTGACGCCTTCCTTCGCGCCCGTGTCGAAGATGTTCGAGCCGGGGATGAGGAATTCGCGCGTCTTGATCGAGGGATCGATGACGGCGGTGATCTCCGCCTGCGTGGCCGAAAGGGTGACGCCCTCCGCCGCGTTCAGGTTGACGGTCTTCGTCAGCCGGCCGTTCTCGAATTCGGTCTTTTCGTCGAGGATGACGCTGTCGAGCGGCGAACCGCGGTCGATGACGTCGGGGTCACCGGTCGCCTCCACGGTGGCGGGCGTGACGGTGATCTCGGTGTTCTCACTGTTGAGATAGCCGTAGCGGAAGCCCACGCGGACGGGAACGGTCACGCTCTTGTAGACCGGAACGGTCACGCTCACCGTCGTGGGGGAATAATCGATATACGGGCTGGAGAGCGCCTCGCCCTTGGCATTGACGAGGATCACGGGCGCGCTCACGTTCGTCGTGCGGGTGACGTCGGCGAGGTCAAGGGTGACCTCCGCACCGTCGACGCGGGAAAGGACGTTGCGCGGTCCCGTCACGGTGATCTTGTCGACCGGGAAATCCACGGTGCCGGTGTAGCAGCCCTCGGGGAGATTCGTGTTGATGCGGCGCTCCGTCAGATCGACCGATATGGTCATCGCCTGGTCGACGTAGACGGAGATCGTGTTCTGGGACATGCCGGCGAGCTTGCAGCCCGCGGGGACGTCGACCGCCACCTTCAGGGTGTAGCGTCCGCCGTCGGTGATGTTCTTGAGGTCCGCCGTTACGACGATATCGCGCTCGCTGAGGCGGGAGACGACGCTTTTCTTGCCGGAGAGCGTCACGTCGATCATGGTGCCGTAGCCGCTGTACACGGCGAGCTCGTTGTCCGCGAGGACTTCGGTCCCCGTGAGCTCGACCGGGAGGTGGCTGAAGATCTGTTCATGCTCCGGGCTCTCGACCGCCATCACGTAGATCCACATGATGAAGGCGGCGACGAGGCAGAGGATCCATGCGACGAGATTGCCGCGGGAGGTAGGGCGGAGTTCGGGAGTTTTGGGCGTTGCCTGATTCATTTCGTCGGCGCTCCTTTCTCCGGTTTCTTCGCGGCTTTTCCGTTCTTGTCGCGCTCCTTGATCTCGCGGACGCGGTGCAGCAGGTCAAAGCGCCGGTAATCGCCCGTTCCCATCAGCTGCTTCTGGAGGAAGGCGCGGAGGGATTCGCGGTCGTATCCGCGCACGAGC
>JAFYBI010000124.1 GCA_017540285.1 Clostridia bacterium
AGGAGCTCAAAATGAAACTCTTGCTCTCCTCCGTCGGTTCGATGAACCCCTCCGTCGTCATGCTGACCGCGGTCATCGTGCTCATCGTCCTGACCACGCTCATCGTCATCCTCTCCCGCTACCGCAAATGCCCCTCCGACAAGATCCTCGTCATTTACGGTAAGGTCGGGCAAACGCAGGACGGCCAGCAGCGGTCCGCAAAGTGCATCCACGGCGGCGCGTCCTTCATCTGGCCCGTCGTGCAGGCGTACGAATACCTCGATCTGACGCCCATGTCGATCCAGGTCGATCTGCGCAACGCCCTCTCGAAGCAGAACATCCGCGTCGACGTCCCCTCCCGCTTCACCGTCGGCATTTCGACCGAAACGGGCGTCATGCAGAACGCGGCGGAACGTCTGCTCGGCATGAAGATCGACGAGATCAAGCAGATCGCCGAGGACATCATCTTCGGTCAGATGCGTCTGATCATCGCGACGATGGACATCGAGGAGATCAACTCCGACCGCGACAAGTTCCTCGAAGCGGTGTCCTCGAACGTCGAAACGGAGCTGAAAAAGATCGGCCTCCGCCTCATCAACGTCAACGTGACCGACATCACCGACGAATCCGGCTATATCGTCGCTCTCGGTAAGGAAGCGGCGGCAAAGGCGATCAACGACGCGAAGATCTCCGTGGCGGAAGCGGAGCGCGCGGGTGCCATCGGTGCTGCGGAAGCGGACCGCGACAAGAGAGTCTCCGTCTCCAAGTCCGACTCCGAGGCGATCTCCGGCGAAAACGAAGCGAAGGCCCGCGTTGCCGATTCCGACGCGACGAGAAGAGAGCGCGAAGCCGAAGCCACCAAGCGCGCGACGGCCGCCGAGAACATCGCGAAGGCGCGCGCGCAGGAGGAATCCTTCGACGCCCAGAAGTCCGCGGAAGAGGCGAGACGCCAGTATGAACAGGCCAAGCTCGAGGCGGACGTCATCGTGCGCACCGAGATCGACAAGAAGAAGCTCGAACTCGAAGCCGAGGCGGAAGCCGAAAAGATCCGCCGCCGTGCGAAAGGCGAAGCGGACGCCACGCTCATGAAGATGCAGGCGGAAGCGGACGGCGCGAAGGCGATCCTCATGAAGCAGGCGGAGGGCTTCGCGGAGCTCGTGAAGTCCGCGGGCGGCGATCCGAATGCCGCGATCCGTCTGATGGTTGCCGACAAGCTCGAAGAGATCACCCGCATCCAGGTCGAGGCGATCAAGAACCTCCAGATCGACAAGATCACGGTCTGGGATTCCGGCGCGAAGGGCGGCGACGGCAAGAACACGACCGCCGACTTCATTTCGGGGCTGTATAAGTCCATCCCGCCGCTCAACGAGATGTTCGACATGGCCGGCATGAAGCTGCCCGAATACCTCGGGAAGGACAAGGCGGGTGAGGATCCGGCGCTTCCGGAGCCGACGGAAGATAAGACGGCTTAATCTTAAATAATCATAAAGGAGAACACCACCATGGCAAAGAAGAAAAAGAAAGTCATCGATCCTCAGGAAAAGCTCCCGAACGGGATGTACAAGGAACGCACGATCCAGGCGCTCATCCAGGGTGCGCTGCTCCTCGTCTTCCTCTGCGGTCTGGGGGTGTTCTCCTACATTGTCTCCATGATTCCCGCCGGCATCTTCGGCATCGCCATCACGCGGGAAAACACCACCACGCAGTCGGTCTACGACATCCAGAACATCGTTCTCTGCGTCCTCGGCCTCGTCATCATGACGATCGGCGGTTATATCCTCTCGAAGAAGACCGGCGAGAGCGACGCCCTCTACGCCTTCCAGAACAAGCAGGAGCGCACGATCGACAGGCGCTACCTCCTCGTCAGCGTGGCAGTCGCCGTCCTCGCGTACTTCATCATCGTCGCCGTCATCAACCTCAAATTCTTCGCCGGCCCGATCTGGTATCTCGCTGTGTTCTTCAGCCGCGCGGAACGCCGCATCAACGAGGGCATCAAGGTCGCGATGGGCATCCGGTGCCTCGCCGCGCTTGCCTGCCTCGCCGTGATCGTGCCGTTCCTTGTGAAGGGCGTATTCGCGGGCTTCCGGGAGAAAATGGCCGCCCTCATTGAGGAAGAAGCCGAGGAAAAGAAGCGCGAAGCCGAGCAGGCCGCCGAAGCCGAACGGGAAGCCGCCGAAAAGGCCGCCCGCGACGCCGAGAGAGCCGCGAGAAGATAAAAGAAAACGTCACCTCCCGATGGGAACGTCGGGGGGTGATCTTGATTCGGGCGGGGACGTATGGCAGCAAAGCGGAATAAGAAGAAACGCCGCGGAAAACGCACGCCGGCGGAGATCGTGGGGCTGATCGACTGGATCAGTCTTCTCGTGCTGATCGCCTCCCTCGCCGCGGTCTACTGCATCACCGCCCTCCGCATGACCGGGACCGTCTATCCGACGGAGGAACTGCTCGACGGCCGCGCCGCGATCCGCTTTCTCGACGTGGGACAGGGCGACAGCACGCTGTTTACGCACGGAGGCCACGCCGTTCTCGTCGACGCCGGTTCGTACGCTTCGTCGGCTGCGACGGCGGAGACCGTCTCGCGCATCGCGCCGAACATCGACGCCTTTTTCGTCACCCATCCGCACGAGGACCACATGGGAGCCGCGCCGGAGATCCTCCGTGCCGCGAACGTGAAGAAGATGTTCCTCTCCGAGGCGGTGAGCCACGAATTCTTCTTCGAAGAGAGCATGCGCGCGGCGGAGGAGCGGGGAACGGAGAAGGTGATCCTCCGCGAGGGCGGTTCGTGGACCTTCGGCGACATCACGGTCGAGGTTTTCGACACGTTCGGCTTCCCCTACGAGGATCTCAACGACGCGAGCCTCATCCTGCGCATCTCGGTCGACGGGATGACGGTGCTGATCGCCGGGGACGCCGAGCGTGGCCTCGAGAGCTACGCCGTCGACCGGGGCTTCGATCTCTCCGCCGACATCCTCCACGTCAACCACCACGGGTCCTCCTCGTCCTCGACCGGGAAATGGATCGACGCCGTCTCGCCGAAGACCGCCGTCATTTCCTGCGGGCGCAACAATCCCTTCGGCCACCCGTCGATGAACGTTCTCGACCGCCTCAGGAGCCGCGGCATCGCGATCCTGCGCACCGACCGGGACGGTACGATCGTTCTGCGCGGCGGGAAATGGGAAAAGTGACGCGCGCAACCGATCTCTGCTTGACAGCTCCCCGGCTGTCTGCTACAATAAACATGAGAATGTGAATATGATCAAATTTGCCGCTGCCGCAGCGCTGGCCGTGCTCCTCTGGCCGCTTATCGTCTGCGCCTGCAAGCGCATCCGCATGGCACTCCGTTTGCGGCGCACCTGCCGGAAAGAGGGCCACCGCCTCGTCCCGCTGCATCCGTTCTGGTTCTGGGGCCTGAATTTCTCCGCCCGCCCCGATTTTCTCGTGCGCACGAAGGACGGCCGCGCAGTCTATACCGTGAAGCTCTTCGGTGTTCTGCGCCGGCTCTCGAACCTCTATTTTGCGAAGACGACGGACGGCCGGATCGAGCGCTTCGAGCGGCGCGTCGTCCCGCTGGCCGGACGCTTCGCGACCATGCTCGACGAGGATCTGAAACCGATCCCGGGAGGGGCCTCCTCCGGCGTCAACATCGTGTACGACACCCGGAGACGCGCGCGCAGCCCGGTCGATTACGCCTCCCCGACCGAGGGCGAGCGGATCGCGAATATCCCGGTGCTCCTCGTGAACCCCGCGCCGCTGGCGGTCCGCGCCTCCGAGGAGATCCCCGTGTCCCCGTGGACGGTGGAGCGGCGGCCCATGTTCACGAAAAAAGAGGAGAAGCGCCTCGAAAGCCGCACGGTCTACGACGGGGAGCTGCTGCACCTCGACGAATACGTCTATGCCGCGTCCGGCTTTCTCAAAGAGCTCTCGGATCTGAAGCTGCCGAAGGATTACGGCATCTTCTGACCGGCACGGAAAACGAGCATCCGGCCGGGCAGGGACGCGGATGCTCTGTGGATTTGGCGCTCAGCGGATCTTGTATTTCAGCCGGAGGTTGTCCGCGATCATCGCGATGAACTCGGAGTTCGTCGGCTTGCCGCGGGAATTCTGGATCGTGTAGCCGAAATAGGAGTTCAGCGTATCGACGTCCCCGCGGTCCCACGCAACCTCGATGGCATGGCGGATCGCCCGCTCGACCCGGGAGGTCGTGGTCTGGTATTTCTTCGCGACGGAGGGATAGAGCACCTTCGTCACGGAATTGATGACGTCGCTGTCCGAGATCGTCATGAGGATCGCCGTCCGGAGGTACTGATACCCCTTGATGTGCGCCGGAACGCCGATCTGGTGGATGATCCGCGTGACCTGCGTCTCGATGTCCGGCGGCAGGGCGTTCGACGGGGCTTCCTCTCGGCGGGCGGGTTCCGCGGCGCGCGGCTGACGGTTTTTGAGGATCGTCGCGATCCCGGAGAGCAGCACGTCGAAGTCCACCGGCTTCTGCAGGCAGAGCGACGCGCCCGAGCGGTTCGCTTCCATGAGGACGCTCGGCGTCGAGACCTGCGTCAGCACGATGAACGCGGGAGCGGTTCGCCCGGCGTCCGTGTTTCTCCGGTCGTTCACGCGCCTGAGCAGCGTCACGGCGTCCGCCGACCAGAGATCGGCGATGACGATATCGAAGCTCTGACGCGACGTGAGGCTCATGGCCTCCTCGCCGCTCCTCGCTTCCGTCACCGACGCGCCGGCCGAGACGAGAACCTCCCGGCACCGCGTCCTGAAATCGTTGTTTTCATCTGCCACAAGAATTTTCGTTTCCTTATCCATATCTTCTGCATCCATGCCTTTCTAATGTCGGTACTGGAAATCATTACCAATCCCCGGTGATGAGATTTTACCATATATTGCCAGAAAAATCAAGGTCCGCCCGCGTGAAATATTCACCGAAATTACAGGGCTGAAATTGGTAACTTTTGCCATTCCGAATCGGTGCGGACCGTCGGAATCAAACGAAATCGGAGGAATTATGTCCTATCCGTCCTTTTTATGGCTCCGGGACGCGGCAGAGCGGCTGCCCGCCCATCCGGAAGACACCCTGCGCGATCTCCTCGGAGACGAACAGCTCCGTCCGAGAAGCGCGGAGATCCTCCGCGTGCCGTGCCGTCCGGAGGAGATCCCGATGCGGCAGGGGCTTTTTCGCCGCATGCTCACGGATCCCGCGTTCGCCGAGGTTGTCGCCCGGCTGACCGAGCTGCTCACGGATGCCGAGGTGCTGGCAGCGGAATACGCGCGCGCCGAGATCCGCGAGGAGAAGGTCCTGCTCTTCGTCCCCCTGATGCGCCGGTGCTTCGATATCGTCCGGATCCTCGAAGCGTTCGACGGCGAAGAGGGCCGCGCGGGCGAGATCGGGAGCTTCTGGAAGCGGTGGCACGAGATGCCGGCGGCTTCCCATGCGGATAAGCGCGCGGACGACCTGCTCGCAAAGTACGATCCCGCGATCCGGCTGAAGATCCGCGGTTCCGAGGCAAGCGCATGGGAACGGCGACGCGGCGTGCGGAACGATTTCGAGCGGATCATCCGGGAAATGGGCCTCGAGGACGCGCTTCCCGCCTGGCGGCATCCCCAGCGGACGACGCCGACGGTCGTGCGGGGCGTCGCGGGTGTCCGTTATGCGTATTACAACGCCGCAGAAGCCTTCCTCGAGGAGAGCGGCGAGTTCCTCCCGGACGGCGGCGTGACCGGCGCGGAGCGGGATCTGCGGGGGCTCTTCGATTACATCGACGAATTCCGGTTCCTTGCCGATCTCACCGCGTATTTCCGCCGTCTCTCCGACATGGGTTATCCGCTCTGTTATCCGGCGGTCTCGGACCGGCGCGAATGCATCTTCGAAAGCGCCGTCGATCCCTCCCTCAGCCGCCGCGGGATCCCGGGCGGGGAAGTGGTCCCGAACGACATCTTCATGGCGTCGGAGATGAACGGCGAGCGGCTCAGCTTTTACATCCTCAGCGGCGCGAACGGAGGCGGCAAGACCACGTATCTCCGCACTGCCGCGCTGGCCGCGCTCTTCTTCACGGCGGGCTGTCCCGTCACGGCGCGCGGAGGCCGCTCCATGGCGTTCGACGCGGTATACACGCACTTCCCGTCGAACGAAAGCTTCGAATCGGGCGGACGCTTCGCCGACGAAACGGTCCGGGCGGACAAGATCCTCGAGGACGCGACGGAGAATTCCTTCGCCGTTTTCAACGAGACCTATTCCGGCACGGACGAGCGGCGCAGCGAGACGTTTTCGAAGCGGCTCGCCGAGACGATGTACCGCCGCGGGACCTTCGGCGTCTACGTCACGCACATCCACGCGCTGACCGGCGGGGAGATCCCGACCCTCGCCGCGCAGATCGACGAGCAGGACGAGAACCGCCGCACCTACAAGATCCGGCGCGTCGGCGGGACCTCGTCCTCGTTCGCGCGCGACATTCTCGAAAAATACGGGCTCGACCGCTCCTCCCTCGAGGAAAAGCTGGCGCGGCGGCGGGCGGAAGGAGGCGCATGACATGGCGGACCGCTTTACCATCCTCGGCGAGAGGCCCCGCGGGATCCTCTCGCGCGAAGAACGCGACCGCGGCATGGCTGTGATCGCCGATCTCCAGATCGACCGCGCCTTCCGCACGATCTGTCCGGATTCCATGTACCGCGAATCCTTCCTCTCGGTCCTTGCGACGCCGCTCACCGATCCGGACGAGATCCGGGAGCGTCAGCGGATCGCGCGGTATTTCCACGAGAACCCGCAGACGCTGGACCGCGTGATCGAGGTCATCCGGCGGCTGCTCCTCTCGAAGAACCAGTGGGATGCCGAGCGCTCGCGTCTGATGGCGTCCCGCCGCGTCGACCCGCAGGACAAGAACCTCGTGCTCTGGGTCGCGCGGGAAAACCTCGTGCTGACGGCGCATTTCGCCCGGATCATCCTCCTCTCGATCCGGGACATCTACGAGACCATGAACATGTTCGGCGCGGAGGGCGGCTGGCTCGGACGGCTGAAGGACGCGGCGCGTCAGATCGCGTCCACCGCGGACACCGACACGCTCCTCGCCTTCTGCGACAAGATCGAGAAGGGCCTCGCCTACGCGCACACCTACGACATCGAATTCGACTGCTCGGAGGAATTGCGCGTGACGGTCCCGTTCCTCGCGGATTTCGCCTACGTTCCCCTCGCGAAAAAGCCGGACAAGCCGCAGCGCGGGCTCTTCTCCTTCTTCGGATCGAAGAAGAGCAGCGGCGAGCAGGAACCGCCGGATCCGATCCCGACGGAGATGCCGGAGACGCATGTCAGCCTTCACGGGGTCGATCTCGCGTGGGGGATGGATCTCTCCGCCCGCGCCGTGCAGGAGTGCGACCGGATGCTCACGTCCCTTCTGCGCACCGCCGTCGACCGCTTTGCCGGCCTCGAGGAGGAGCTTTACTTCTACCGCTGCCTTCTGATCTATCAGAAGCGGTTCGAGGAGCTCGGCGTGAAGATGGTGTACCCCGGCATCCTCCCTGAGGAAGACAACGTCATCCGCATCGGGAACCTCTCCGACCTTCTCCTCCTCGCCGAAAGCCTCCACGTCTCCTCGGTCATTCCGAACGATGTGAACTGCGTGCGGGCGGGGGATCTCTCCGGTATGCTCGTGACGGGGAAGAACAACAGCGGCAAAACCGTCTATCTGCGTTCCATCGGGACGGCGGTCCTGCTCGCGCAGTGCGGCTGCCCGGTCACGGCGGAGTTCGCCGAGATCAGCGTCCGGCGGCGGATCTTCACGGCGTTTGCCCGCGCGGAAGGGGAGCTTGTTCCGCTGTCCTCGGCGGGGCGCTTCGAGGAAGAGGTCTCCGAGATCGCGTCGATCATCGAACGAATGGAGCCGGATTCGCTTCTGCTCCTCAACGAGACCTTCCAGACGACGGCCTACGACGAAGGCGCGGAGGGCATGGCGCCGATCCTCGAATACCTGTCCGCGCTCGGCTGCGGCTTCATCTTCGTCACCCACCTCACGCGGCTCGTCGAAATGCTCCGTGGCACGCCCGGCGTCACCGTCATGCGCACGAGCGACGATCCGCGCACGCGGTACAAGATCGCGCCGCTTGCGTGAGCCGAAAAGAAAGATATGCGAAACACGGGAATTTTCATGCAGGATTCTTGCGTTTTTCGCATTCCTGTGGTATAATCATTCAAAATACCGTTTCGGGAGGCAACCATGACACTCAGACATATCCGACAGATCCTGAAGGACACCGATTTCATCCACACCGGCGGCTCCTCGGAAGAGCTGAAAGTCGCCGATTATCTCAGATCCGAAGCCGAGGCGATGGGCGCGGCCGCCTGGCTCGAACCGTTCCCGGTCCAGATGGCGGACGTGAAGACCGCATCCCTCGAAATCGACGGCGTCACGATCCCCTGCCGGGGCTACAAAAACTGCGGCAGCGGCACGGTCGAAGCGCCCCTCGTCTATATCCCGGTGCAGGACCACATCACCCTCAAGGCCGTGAAGGGCAAGATCGTCCTGATCGACGGAGGCCTCCGGCATTTCGCCTATCACGACATGCTCGAGGCGGGCGCCGTCGGCTTCATCACCTACGACGGCAACCTGAACTTCCCGAACCGCGACATCGACGCGAAGGAGCTGCGTTCGTTCGTCGCCGACGGAAAGAAGACCCTCGCCGTCAACATCAACGCGAAGGACGCGCAGAAGATCGTCAAGTCCCGCGCGAAGACCGCGAAAATCGCCGTCGAGCAGGACGAATACGAGGGCGAGAGCCGCAACGTCGTCGCCGAGCTTCCGGGGACCTCGGACGAATGGATCGTCCTCTCCGCGCATTACGACACCGTCCCGCTCTCCCACGGCGCGTACGACAACATGTCCGGGTGCATCGGGCTGCTCGAGGTGCTCGACGAACTGAAAAAAGGCGCGCCGCACCGCTACGGCCTGCGCTTCGTCTTCTGCGGGAGCGAGGAGAGGGGACTGCTCGGCTCCAAGGCCTATACCGCGGCGCATGAAGAGGATCTCAAAAAGGTCGTGCTCAACATCAACATCGACATGATCGGCACGCCGATGGGCCGTTTCCTCGCCTGCGTCAGCGCGGAGGATGCGATGGTCGGCTTCATCCGGTATTTCGCAGGCGCGCGCGGCTGGAGCGTCAACGCCTACACGGGCGTTTATTCGAGCGATTCCACGCCCTTCGCGGATCACGGCGTCCCGGCGCTGTCCTTTGCGCGTTCGGCGCCCGGCGGGCAGGGGAACATCCATTGCCGCTACGACACGATGGATCTGCTCTCCGACGAACAGCTCCGCGAGGACGGCGCGTTTGTCGCCGATTTCACGCGTTTCATGGCGGACGCCTCCGTGTGCCCCGTCAAGCGGGAGATCCCCGACAAGATCAAGGACGATCTCGACAAATACCTGAACCGGAAGAGATGACCGGGACCCGAACCCGGAGAGGAGCGATGCTATGAGAATTGCCGTCAAGATCGGCACCTCCACCCTGACCCACGCGACGGGGCGGATCAACATCCGGCGGATGGAGACCCTCTGCAAGGTCCTCGCCGACATCAAGAACGCGGGCCACGAGGTCATTCTGATCTCCTCCGGCGCGATCGGGATGGGGGTCGGCAAGCTGAACCTGCCCGAACGTCCGAAGGATATGCCCACCAAGCAGGCGATGGCCGCCGTCGGGCAGTGCGAGCTGATGTACGTCTACGACAAGCTCTTCTCCGAATATCACCACGTCGTCGCCCAGATCCTTCTGACCGGCGAGGACCTTCGCGAGGAGAAGCGGCATGCGAACTTCATCAACACGATCCTGCGGCTCCTCGAGCTCGGCGCGATCCCCGTCGTCAACGAAAACGACACCGTTGCGACGGAGGAGGTTGCCGTCGGCGACAACGACACCCTCGGCGCGCTCGTGGCGGTGAGCGTGAAGGCGGATCTCTTGATCGTCCTCTCGGACATCGACGGGCTCTATACCGCCGATCCCCGCACGGATCCGGACGCCCGGCTTATCCCCGAGGTCCGCGCGCTGACGCCGGAGATCCTCGCGATGGCCGGCGGGCGCGGCACCTCCCTCGGAACGGGCGGCATGGCGACGAAGCTCTCGGCGGCGAAGCTCTGCATGGCGGACGGGGTCGACATGATGATCGTCAACGGCGCGCGTCCGGAAACGCTCTACGACGTGCTCGAAGGACGGGCCGTCGGCACCCGCTTCATCGCGGAGAAGGGAAGAGGGAACCCATGAAGGACACCGTGACCGTCATGCGCGAGGCGAAGGAAGCCTCGTCCGCGCTCGCCTGGGCCGACACCGAAACGAAGAACCGCGCGCTTCACGCCGTCGCGGACCGTCTTCTTGCGGAAGCGGACGCGATCCTCGCGGCAAACGGGCAGGACGTCGAAGAGAACCGCGAACGCCTCGGCCCCGTGATGACCGACCGGCTTGCCCTGGATCCGAAGCGGATCGAAGGGATGGCGTCCGGCGTGCGTGAAGCGGCGGCGCTGCCCGATCCCGTGGGCCGGATCCTCTCGCGAACCGTCCGACCGAACGGCCTTGTGATCGAGAAGACCGCCGTCCCGATGGGCGTCATCGGCATCATCTATGAGAGCCGCCCGAACGTCACCTCCGACGCGGCCGCGCTGGCTTTCAAATCGGGGAACGCGGTCGTGCTCCGCGGCGGCAGGGAAGCGTTCCGCTCGAACACGGCGATCGTCACCGCCATCCGGCACGGTCTCCGGGATGCCGGACTCCCGCCGGCGGTCTGCGGATTCGTCGAGGACACGTCCCGCGCAGGTGCGTCTGAGATGATGGAAGCCGAAGGGCTGCTCGATCTCCTGATCCCGCGCGGGGGAGCCGGCCTCATCCGGGCGTGCATCGAGCATGCGAAGGTCCCGTGCATCCAGACGGGGACGGGCATCTGCCACATCTACGTCGACGCGGACGCGGATATCCCGATGGCGCTCGACGTGATCGAGAACGCGAAGACGAGCCGCCCGTCCGTGTGCAACGCCGAAGAAGTCCTGCTCGTGCACCGCGCTGTTGCCGGGGAATTCCTGCCGCTCCTTCATCAGAGATTGGTCGAAGAGAGAAGCGCACGGGGGCTTGTCCCGGTCGAATTCCGGCTCGACGAGGCATCCGCGCTTTTGATCCCGGGGACGCCAGCCGGAGAGCACGATTTCGACACGGAGTTTCTCGACTACATCCTCGCCGTGCGGGTGGTGGAGGATGTGCTGGAGGCGGTTTCCCACATCGCGGCGCATTCGACGCACCACAGCGAGGCGATCCTCACCGGTAACGAAAAAAACGCGGCGTTCTTCACCCGCGCGGTGGACTCTGCCGCCGTGTATGTCAACGCCTCGACCCGCTTCACCGACGGCGGAGAGTTCGGTCTCGGCTGCGAAATGGGCATCTCGACCCAGAAGCTCCATGCCCGCGGCCCGATGGGACTCGAAGAGCTGACGAC
>JAFYBI010000125.1 GCA_017540285.1 Clostridia bacterium
GGACGATCTCCATGTTGTAGATCTCGGGGCGCTCGAGGATCGCCTTGCGGATGAGCGGGTAGGCGTCCTTCCCGTTCCAGTCGAATTTCAGGTAGTGCGCCTGATGGTTCAGGCCGGCGCAGACGTACGTGACCTCGTTCCGCGGCGCGCCGATGAAGCCGCAGAGCATGGCGGCCGTCCCCTGCACGGAATGGCAGAGCCCGCTGATGGTCACAGTGTCCGTCGATCCCTGAAGGGCGCGGCAGAGCATGGCCATCGGGTTGGTGTAGTTGAGCCAGAGCGCGTCGGGGCAGAGCTCCTCCATGTCGCGGAGGATGTCGAGCATGGGGTAGAGGGTGCGCAGGAAGCGGAACACCGCCGACGGCCCGCGCGTGTCGCCGATGTTGATGGAGCAGCCGTAGGATTCCGGGATCGCGATGTCGTTGTAGAGGTCGCGGTTGGTGCCGCAGCAGATCGTGGTGAGGACGCCGTCCGCGCCGGGGAGGACTTCCCGCCGGTCGGTCGTCGCCGTGACGCGGGCGGGATAGCCGCCCTTTTCGACGATGCCGTCCACCGCCTTCTTCGAGAGGGCGAGGTTGGTCTCGTTGATGTCCACGAGCGCGATCTCGGCGTCCCGGAAGGCGTCGAAGGTCAAGAGGTCGCGGACCAGATTGCGGGTGAAGACAAGGGAGCCGGATCCGATAAAGACGATTTTCTTAGCCATGTGCGATACTCCTTTTCATGTATGGGATCGGCGATCCGCCGTGAAATCCTGCCGCCGATCCGGACGTTTTTCCCGCGCCCTCTTGACAGACGCCGGAAACTGTGGTATGATGGACTCACGTCACCGGAGGACAGTACGCCGCAGCGTAGGGGATCGCGGGAAAACCCGCAGGCCGCCTGTCGGATAAGGTGCCGGGTGCGCTCGGAGCAAAGGATTTTTCCCTTTGCCGCCGGGCGATTTCTTTTTTACGGAGGGTTTTGTCATGTACGCAGAAGGGATCACGCTCACCCCGCTCGAAGCGGAGGACCGCGAGCAGTTCATCCTCGACAATCAGGCCGCGTTCAAGTACGGCGCGACGGAGGAATTCGGGCTCCGGGACGATCATTTCGAAGAAGAGGGGGAGATCATCTCCCGCGGCACCATCGAGCACAGCATCGACGGCGGATGTGCCTACCGCATTCGTCAGAACGGCCGGATCGTCGGCGGGATGGTGCTGCGCATCGACGAGGCGACACAGCACAACGAGCTCGAGCTGCTGTTCGTCAGCCCGTCGGCGCACAGCCGGGGGATCGGCGCGGCGGCATGGCGCGAAGCGGAGCGGCTCTACCCGGACACCGTCGTCTGGGAGACCTGCACGCCCTACTTCGAGCAGCGGAACATCCACTTCTACATCAACAAGTGCGGTTTTCACGCCGTGGAGTTCTTCTGCCGCTTTCACCCGGACCCGCACGATCCCGAGACCGGGGAGGAAAACGCGTACGATGAGGACGAGGGCTTCGACGGGATGTTCCGGTTCGAAAAGCGGATGAAGTGACGCGTCGGGGACCTCAGCGCCCGTATTCCCAGTGCAGCAGCATGTACACGCTGGCGGACCAGGTATAGCCGGGGGCGCGGTGTCCCATGCCGCTCAGGGCGTCGAAGTTCTCGTAATTGCCATTCGCGCGCTCCGCCGACATCCGGCAGTACCGCTCGGCGACGGTCCGTGCCAGACGGTCGTATCCGCCGCGGCGGAGCCCGTCGACCAGAAGATACGTCGACGGCGCCCAGATCGGCCCGCGCCAGTACCCGTCCGGACGGTATTTCGGGCTCTGCGGCATTTCGGTCGCGAGCCCGTTGTCGGTGAGAAAGTCCCGCTCGAGGACGAGGGCGAGCTTGTCGCGGATGTCCTTCGGCAGAAGCTCGCCGAGCACGAGGGGCATGAGGGACAAGAGACTCGTCGGCTGCGCGTCGCTCTCGTGCGAGCCGCTCTTCTTCGCAACGAAGCGCTCGCCGTCCCAGCTGTGCGCGATCAGCCGCGCGAGCATCGCGTCCGCCTCGGCGTTCCAGTATGCCGCCTTCCCCTCGAAAGCGGGATAAGACGCGAGCTTGTCGGCGATCCGCGCGAGCGTTTTCATCTGCAGGACCAGGAATGCGGGCAGATCGGGCGTCTCCATGAAATAGCCCGCGTCGAACAGGGTGGAGTTGTCCCAGCCGCTGTCGCACCCCTGCGGATAGTCCGGGATGCCGTCGCCGTCCGTGTCGCTCGTCTCCGTCCACCAGCGCGTCCAGCTCTCGAGCCAGCCGTAGACCTCGGTGAGCGTATCCCGGTCGAACCCAAAGCGATCCATCAGGAGCCCGAAGCACCAGCCGTGGATCGGCGGCTTCGTCGTGCCCCAGCGGATCTCGAGGTCCGGGTTCCACATGTCGGGGAGCACGCCTCCCTCGTTCTGCAGCCAGAACGGCGCGGAAAACTGGTCCATGGCGACGCGCCTGGCCGCCTGCGGATCCGTGAGATGCGCCATGGCGAGGGCGTTGAAGCAGTGGTCCCAGCTCCACGTCGAGCTCATGCTCTTCTTCGCCATGAGCATCGTGTCGTATCGGTAGATCCCCTCGGCCCGCACGAAGCTCGACCAGAGGTTGTACCAGGTGACGACGGGGAAATCCCCCGCCTCCGCCGGCTCCTTCGGCAGCAGAGAGAGGAATCCGTCCCATTCCGCCCGGGCCGCGGCGATCTCCTCCTCGGGCAGGATCGGCAGGACGGGTTCCCTCGGCGCGGCGTGACGGACGGTCACGGCGAGGAGGGCCCGTCCCTCTTCGCACCGGACGCGCAGGCGGGTCCCGGCGTCGCGCAGGTTCCCGGCCTCGCTCTTGTGATAAGGTCCGTCGAGGCGGGCGCTCCCCTTTTCGACGGCAAGAGAGGAGTACAGGCTCATGGTCCCGGAGATCATGCGCCAGGTCCCCGCCCCCGTCTCCGTGCCGTAGCCCCAGTGCCGCAGCCGCAGGCAGAGATCGAGTCCGCGGCTCTCCACGCCGAGCGTGTCGTCGTCCCGGATCCAGAGGACGGCGGACCCGTGTTCGTTCTCCACCGTCAGCGCCTCCGGATCGGCGGAACAGGTGAAGTCCTCCTCTTCCCCCTCCGCCCCGAAGGTCAGCTCGAACAGGGGGCTCTCTTCAAATCGTCTGCGCACGGAGTGGATCACCAGCTTCTTCGCCGGGCCCTCCCCGTCTTTTCCCTCGTCCCGCGTCACGGACAGGTACGCACCGTACCGGCTGAACGGGATATGGGTGATGTCGATCAAACCAGATTTCATGCCAGCTCCTCCCTCGCGATTTTCATTTCCTTCCGAACGGTTCTTTCCCGTTCACCCCATTATACATCATTTTTCCGCGTTTGGACAGCGGGCAGCGCGATTTTTTCCGAAAAAAACGGGGATCCGCTTGCGCATCGTCCGCGGATTTGATACAATAACGGGGAAACCGGACGGCCGCCGGGGAAGAATCGGAGGAGGCAGCGTCACCTCATGCGGTTTTCCCGTATGACACGATCCGTGTCGGCGGTGTGACGGAGCGGTTCTTGACCGGAACGGGATCCTGTGCTATCCTTTCGTCAGCCGAACGACGGCTCGAAAGGACGGGATCGCATGAACATGACCCAAAACACGAAAAAACACGGAATACGGCTTCTCATAACGGGAGGCGTCTTCGCCGCGCTGTTCGCTCTCTGGACCGCGCTGATCCTGACCGTCGACGTCGAACCTGTCGGCGCGGCGGGCAGCCGCATCGGTCTCGCCTCGCTGAACGTGCCGTTTCACGAGCGGATCGGCGTTCACATGTTCCTCTATACGCTGACCGACTGGCTCGGGCTGGTCCCGATCCTCGTCTGCATGGTCTTCGGCGTCATCGGACTCGCGCAGCTCATCGGGCGAAGGAGCCTCTTCCGGGTCGACGTCGATATCCTGCTGCTCGGCGCGTACTATGTTCTGGTGATCGCCGCGTATCTGATCTTCGAACGGCTCCCGATCAATGTCAGGCCGATCCCGATCGACGGCAGGACGGAGCCCTCCTATCCGTCCTCCACGACGCTGCTGGTGCTCACCGTGATGCCGACGCTCTGCTTCGAGGCGCACCGCCGGCTCCGAAACGCCGCGCTCCTCTGCCTCCTCGACAGCTTCGCCGCCGCGTTCTCCCTGTTCATGGTGATCGGGCGGACCGCAGCGGGCGTTCACTGGCTCTCGGACATCATCGGCTCCGTTCTCCTCAGCGCGGGGCTGTATCTGCTCTTCCGCGGATGCGTGATCCTCGCGGACGGCAAAAACAAGCGAAAGGGGCGATGACGATGGAATTTCATGAAAAACTGCAGGGACTGCGGAAGGGGCGCGGGCTGACGCAGGAAGAGCTCGCGGAGGCGCTCTACGTCTCCCGGACGGCGATCTCGAAGTGGGAATCGGGAAAGGGCATCCCGAGCATCGATTCCCTCCGGGAGATTTCGCGCTTCTTTTCGGTGTCGATCGACGATCTTTTGTCCTCGGAAGAGCTTCTGGATGCCGCCCGGCGCGAGAACGAAGAAAATCAGCGGAGGCTGCTCGATCTGCTCTTCGGCGTCGCGGATCTGGGTGCCGCCGCGCTGATCCTTCTGCCGCTCTACCCCGAGCCGTCGGGCGGTTTCATCGCGTCGGCCGCTCTCTGGGCCGTGACGGGGATGCCGCTGTGGCTCCGCCTCGTCCACTGGTTCCTCGCCGCCGCGCTGATCGGGATCGGGGCGGTCAAGGTGATCCTCAACCGGAGGCACATCGAGCGGGGGCGCGGCGCGGTCACGTGCGTCTCGCTGGGCCTCGGCGCCGCGGCGGTTTTGTTTCTGACCATGGCGCGGGAACCGTACGCGGACGCGGTCATGTTTCTGCTGCTGCTCGGGAAGGGAGTCCTGGTCTTTTTGTCCCGCGGGAACAGGGGATGAGGAGGGGCTGAAAGTCCCGCGATGACACACGGCATGCGATGCGCAGGCATGATCCTCCGCGCCGTCGTGCGGCTCTCATATCAAACGAACAGGCTGCCGCGCTTCTCCTCTCTTTTCGGGAGTTCGTGCGGCAGCCTTTGTCGCTCTCAGATTTCGATCCGCGCGAAGGCGACGGTTCTGCGGTTCCACGTAAACGTGACGAGGAGCTCTCCGTCCGCGGCGATCACGGCGGGATAGGAGTATTCCCCCTCGCCCCGCGCCAGGTCCAGCTCGCGCTTCCACGTCCGCCCGCCGTCCCCGGAGACCAGCACGGAAAGCGGGGTCCGCGCGCCCCAGTCCCGCCCGACGGGATTGCAGACCAAAACCAGCCGCCCGTCCGGGAGCGCGGTGCCGTCGATCCCGCTGTTGTTGTTCGGCAGCGCCGTCTTCGTCACCGCTGACCACGAACGTCCGTCCGGAGAGTCCGCGCGGCACACGACGCCCGCGTCCGAGCGCAGAAAGGCATGCACGCCGTCCCCGTCCTCCCAGATCGTCGGCTGGATGAGACGCAGCGGCGCCGACGTCTCGAGGTACGGCGTCCTTTTCCACGTCTGCCCGCCGTCCGGGGAGAGGTCGAAGAACGCGCGCCAGATCTTCCCGTCCTCGCTCTCGTGCGACGCCCCGGCGATCAGGGTGCCGTCCCGGAGCCTGACCGGCTTGTCCTTCACGGGGCCGCGTCCGCCGCTTTCATCCCCGGGGACGAGCTCTTGCTCCGCCCCGAAGGTGACGCCGCCGTCCCGGGACCGGCGCACGAAGGTCTTCCAGTGGGCGATCCGGCGCCCGCGCTTGAAGAAGAGGGTCACGTCGTCCCCCTCCCGGTACAGGACCGGATTCCAGCACGCCTCGTCGGTCGGCGCGGACATCTGCGCGGGGGTCCCCCAGCGGCCGTCCGGCTCCCGCACCGAGGACCAGATCTCGACGTCGTCCGCGGACTCGTGATGCCCGCCGAACCACGCCGCCATGACCCGTCCGCCTGGCAGCGTGCACACCGTCGACGCGTGGCAGGAGGGCGTCGGTCCCTCTCCCACCGGGTAAAGCAGCGTCTTTTCACAGAGTTTCATGTGTTCTTCCCTCCCCCGTCCACGGGTTTTTTCGCCCTCGCTTCGGCCGTTTTCCGGTTCTCCTCGCGGAGCCTTCCGAGAAACGCCTCGATCTCCTCGTCCACCGCCAGAATCTCGTCCCGGAATTCCCTGGCGGACAGCCGCATCACGCCCGAGCGCACCGCCTGCAGCTGGATCAGCCCGTCGGAGGTCACCACGCGGACGTTCTGATCCGCGCCGATCTCGTGCACGAGCTTTTCGATGTACGTGTCGCCGAGCTCGCCCTCCTTCGTGAAGACGATGTGCAGCCCGTCCCGGTCCTCCTTGCGCTCCGTGTCGCCCTTGACGTTGTACGCGTCGAAGACGACGATCATCTCCCGCTTCGTGTAAGCCTGATAATTCGCGAGGATGTCGCAGAGGTCGCGCCTGGCAGTCGAAAGGTCCGATTCCGCCACGGCGGCCAGCTCGTCCCACGCGAAGATGACGTTGTACCCGTCGACGATGTA
>JAFYBI010000126.1 GCA_017540285.1 Clostridia bacterium
CGAACTGGTGGATGCGGTAGACGCCGCGCTCCTCGAGGCCGTGCGCGCCTTTTTCCTTGCGGAAGCACGGCGAATAGCTCGTGAGCGTGTAGGGAAGCTCGCTCTCCGGGACGATCTGGTCGATGAACTTGCCGATCATCGAGTGCTCGGACGTGCCGATCAGATAGAGGTCCTCGCCCTCGATCTTGTACATCATTGCGTCCATCTCGGCGAAGCTCATGACGCCCGTCACGACGTCGGAGCGGATCATGAACGGCGGCACGACGTAGGTGAAGCCGCGGTCGATCATGAAATCGCGCGCGTAGGCGATGACGGCGGAGTGCAGGCGGGCGATGTCGCCCATCAGATAATAGAACCCGTTCCCGGCGACGCGGCGCGCGGAATCGAGATCGATGCCGTCGAAGCGCTCCATGATGTCGGTGTGGTAGGGGATCTCGAAATCCGGGACGACGGGCTCGCCGAACTTTTCGATCTCCACGTTCTCGCTGTCGTCGCGGCCGATCGGCACGGACGGATCGATGATGTTCGGGATCGTCATCATGATGACCCTGATCTTTTCCGCGAGCTCGGTTTCACGCTGTTCGAGCTCGGCGAGGCGCGCGCCCTGTTCGGAGACCTGCGCCTTGATCTTTTCGGCTTCTTCCTTTTGGCCCTTCGCCATCAGGCCGCCGATCTGCTTCGAGAGCTTGTTGCGGTTGCCGCGCAGGGAATCCGCCTCCTGCATGACGGCGCGGTTTTCGGCGTCGAGGGCGATCACCTCGTCGACGAGCGGGAGCTTCTTGTCCTGGAATTTGTTTCGGATGTTCTGTTTGACGATTTCGGGATTCTCCCGGACGAATTTGATGTCGAGCATATTCTCTCACTCCTGATGGTATGGATTTGGAAGGTTGCGGCGGACAAAAAAAGTTCCCGCCCTGCCATGGGACGAAAACTTCGCGGTGCCACCCAATTTCGCTGATCAACAGCCTCTTGCGCGATACGGAGCGCAGGCCCCCGCGGCTCGGAAAGCGGAACCCGCACGCGCCGACGCCGGTTCCCAGCAAATCCCGGCTCTCTATGGACGGCACGCCGTGCGGTTATTTTTCGTCGGCGCCGCGATGCATATTCAGATACGAAAAGTATACCCCATTTTGGAGAAAAAGTCAAGAGTTTTTGAAAAAAACACGCAGAACGGCGCAACAAAAAGGAGAGGCCGGAGCCCCTCCTTTCGTTGTCATGCGGGAATTATTTTCTCTTGGCGATCCAGGCGGAGCCGAGCAGCGTGACGAGCACGATGAAGCCGCCGCCGATCATGGAGCCGCAGCCGCGCTTCGCGGTCTCGGCAGGCTTGTTGTCGGCAGCCGGGGTCTCGGTGGGAGTCTCAGCAGCCGGCGTGGGTTCTTCCGCAGCCGGAGTGGGTTCTTCAGCAGCCGGCGTGGGTTCTTCCGCAGCGGGAGCGGGTTCTTCGGTCTTGGGTTCTTCCGCAGCGGGAGCTTTGACCTTGCCGGGCTGGCCGTAGAATTCGACTTCTGCAACGTCGCCGTGGTCAGCGTCGTTGAAGTAGCGGAACATGGTGTAGCCGGTGTTGTTCTCGAATTCGGTCACGATGTAGTATTCGGGAGCCGTGCCGGTGGTGTCGGACTGCCAGAGGGAAGTCCAGTTTTCACCGTCGTTGGAGCCCTGGATCTGCGCGCCTTTGAAGCGGGAGTTGTAGTCGGTGTCGACGTGGCGGGAGAGGATCGCGACCTTCTCGAGGATGTAGGGCTCGCTCATCTGCATACCGCAGTAGCCGTCGCCCTGTCCGAGCGGGTCGAAGAAGGTGTTGGCCTTGCCGTCGAACGCGGAAGCCGCGCCGGAGCCTGCCGTGCCGTCCCAGCCGGTTTCGTTGCCGATGACCGTGCCGATCATGATGTTGCCGGATTCGCCGGAAGCCGGGTAGGAAGCGGCGTCAGCGGAGCAGAGAACGAGTTCGGAAACCTGGAAGGTGCCGGAAGCCGCGCCGGTGCCCTGGAACTGGAAGAAGTTGTAGGCTTCGGTGGCATCGATCTTCGCAGCGTAGTAGGTGAAATCGGTCTCTTCGAAGAAGGTGTCGTCGCCGACCGCGATCACGTCCCAGCTTTCGCCGTCCTTGGAACCGAAGACCGCCCATTCGTTCGGGCTTCTTCCGTTGTAGGAGGAGTTGTCGTTCGCCGTCGCCATGATGATACCGTTGATGGAATAAGCCTCATCGGTTTTGGCGGTGGAGATGGTCGGGAAGGAAGAGGTGCAGAACTTCGTGGTGGTGTCGTCGTCCCAGAGGTTTTCGGGACCTTCGCCGCCGTTGCCCGCGGAGCCGTCCATGAACGTATAGGACTTGATCGGGTTGGAGCCGATGGCCTTCGCGGCTGCGGTCACGTCGTCATAGGAGTTGCCGTCGTTCGCGATCTTCGCGGCGTCAGCCGGAATCTCGAGCGCGTCGACTTCGATTTCAGCCGGAGGCGGGAGTTCGCCGGTGATGCCGTTGCCGTCCTTGTACGGGCTGCTGACATCGACGAGCTTATCCGCGGAGAATTCGCCGATTTCCTGGTAATCCTTGAAGGTGCCGATGAAGATGTAAGTCTCCGAAGCGGGAGCGATGCCGGTGAAGGTGGTCTCGCTGGCGCCGACCTTCAGCATCTCGGGAATGACTTCCGCGTAGGTCTTGCCGGTGACTTCGCAGATCAGCTTGGTGCCGATGTCGGACGTCAGGAAGGCGTTCGGCACCTGGACGTGGTACTCGGTCATGCCGGTGTTGGCGACAGATTCCAGTTCGTTGGTCTCTTCGTCGATCAGAACGTCATCTCTGTAGTTGTTGCAGATGAACGCGGCAATCGCGCCGGCTTCCATGACGTTCAGGCACTTTTGGTCGAACGTGATGTTGCCGCGCAGGCAGATCGCGACCTTGCCCTTGACGTTGGACAGATCAGTCGATTCCTTGTCAGCGGTGTCCGCCCAAACAGCCGGATACCAGCCGGGCTTCATCCACTCGATCTGGTTGTAGTCGGAGCCGTCGAAGCCGCTCGGGTCGCCGAACGCGCCCGCGATGGTCCCGTCCTGCGTGACGAGGATGTACTCGTCGGATTCCTGATCGAGAACGTTCAGTTCGAGGTCCCAGTAGTCACCGTCGGACTCATCGTACTCGAAGATACCTGCGCTCGCGCCGACGGCCAGCATGGCGACCATCGTCAGAGCAAGCAGTACGGCAAGGAGTTTTTTCATGAATGATACCTCCATGATGTATTTTTTTCCGGGCGCGATGCATGCTCCCGGCGGTATGAACGGAATTCCTCCGTCATAACGCGTTTATTATAG